>JADGNM010000006.1 GCA_017883485.1 Methanosarcina sp. | reverse complement strand
GTATCATAATATAAAAGTTGAACATGAAGTGAAAATATATATTGTATCAAAAAAATAAATTATGTTCTATTTTTGCATGGGGGTCGAAATGTAAAATACTAAAAGAATATACGGAAACTTTCAAATCAATTCTCAACAACAAAAAGGTATTCCGGAGGTATCTTTTCCGCAAGCACTATGTAATCGGTTGCAAGCCTCAGGGAAATTCCATCTTCTTGAGCTCTCACAGCTTCGATTTGAATGATCACAGGACTTTCGGTATGAATAAGAGCAACTTCTGCCGCCTTTTCATATGAAGTGCTAAGATGGACGTAGCGTTGCTTTATCGGAAAAATTCCATTCTCCAGCAGAACATCGACTTCCTCAGGGCTTGCTCCATAATATAGATATGGAAAAGTGCTTTCCGGATAGTCCAGGTCGATATCGACAGAGTGCCCGTAACGTGCTCTGATCCTGGAATCACATATCTCATATCTCCCTTTTTCATCGGATTCTACAAGAGCATATAGATATTCCTTTCTCATCCAGTTGTACCGTTTTTTCATAACTTCACAGAAAGTGTCCAGATTAACCCAGCCGCACTTGTCCATTTCAACTCCTGCAGACGCCGGAAAATGCCTTAGGGTACCTGATACGAACCTGCCAAGCTTCTCTTCCTTGCTGTCATCCAGTACGTATCTGCCAGGGAGTTTACACTGCAGACAGCCGCCTCCTCTAAAATAGCCGTGCTCAGTGCATCTTCGAATCATGATATCACGTAGATAATGAAACTTTACCATAAATAAGGTTTTGTTTTGACATGCTTTATTTTTTGAAATTATTTACGTAATAGAAATTTTTCTGAATCTGTATGGATATGGTTTATTAGCAATTTTTCCTTTAATGTGAAAATACTTTCATTAAGCATGCTGTAATCTTTAGTAAGGAGACTTGCATACCTAAGCGCGAAATTTTAAATACTTTTGTCAGGACTTCAATCTTAAACTTCAGCTGAGCAATGTCCTGAAAGTTGAATCCAGATATTCCAATCCTAATCAAAATTCTTTTCGCAGACTCTTAAGGTGCTTATCCAGATTCGGTTACCATGCCAAATGTCATTAAAAATAATAAGTTCAAGTATTCGAGAGGATCGTGTCCAGAGAGATTGTAGTGTCAAAAGCCCGCAGAACCAATGTAATTCTGCCCCACATGGATAAAAAAAGCATAAAATAAAACTTAAAATAATTGAGATTTACAAACAATGTACATAGAACCGGACTAAATAATATTTAGCTCATAATTACTTTCATCAATGTTAACTAAACAATACGTAATGTTTGGAAAGTATTTAATTTGAAGCTCGATCTTAAATTTTACCTGAAATGATTTGAATTTCTATAGCATACATAGTCTGTTAATCAGGCAATCTTAAAAAAATAGATTTTAAAGTCTTGCAGTGTATCTTATACCATAAATACCGGAACTGGAAAAATCAGAACCGGGATGCAAACAAAAGCAAGTATTGCCAATAAGAATAGGGGCAAACAACAAACACTGAAAGTAGAATGACAAATTAAAGGGGATAAAATGACAGATATCGAATCAATCTATGAAAAGCTCAGCCATGTAATAAGTAAGGAAGACTTCTTGCAGCGTATTAAGGATAAGGTTGAGAATATGGGAGGGCTATGTGATGAACCTATGGCCGCCATGCTAGTTGCCAATGAACTTGGATTTTCGGATGTAGGCCGGGACAGTATGAAAATCGGAAATATCACGGCAGAGAGCGGGCAAGTTAACTTTGTAGCAAGAGTAATTTCTGTTTTCGATGCCAAAGAGTTTACCCGGAATGACGGAACTACAGGTAGAGTAGGAAACCTGATTGCTGGAGATGAGACAGGGAAAATTCGGGTGACTCTCTGGGATAATATGGCGGACCTGATAAAAGCTGGAAAAGTTAAGGCAGGACAAACCCTCCAGATCAGCGGCAATGCGAAACAGGGATATTCCGGAGTGGAGGTTAATGTGGGAAACAATGGCGTTCTGACCGAAAGTGACGAAGAGATTGATGTTGCCGCGAGTAGCCAGAAGATAAAGGATATCAAGGATGGAATGGGAGATCTTAACCTGACTGGAAAGGTTCTGGAGATTTCCGAAGGACGGACCTTCCAGAAGAAGGACGGCAGTAGTGGGAGGGTAGGAAACTTGCTGCTTGGAGACTCTACTGGCACAATCAGGGTGACTCTATGGGACGAAAAAACCGAATTTTTGAACCAGATAGAGTATGGAGACGCTGTAGAGATAATCGATGCTTATGCTCGAGAAAATGCTTTTAATCAAAAGGTAGAGCTCCAGATCGGAAACCGAAGTATAATCAGGAAAAGTGAAAAAAAAGTCGAGTATGAAGAGCAATTTACCTCAATTGCGGATATCAAAGCTAATGTAAATAACATTAATATCTCCGGTAAGGTACTTGATATTTCGGAAATCCGAACCTTTGAGAAAAAAGACGGGTCTACAGGTAGAGTAGGAAATCTCCTTCTTGGTGACCCCACAGGTAAAATCAGGCTAACACTCTGGGATGAAAAAACGGATCTTCTTGACGAAGTTGATTTTGATGAGACCATAGAGGTGCTCAATGCTTATTCTCGGGAAAACGTCTTCAACCAGCAGATCGAACTGAACCTGGGATCCAGAGGAATCATACAGAAGACCGAAAAAAAGGTTGAGTACAAGGAAAAGATCACAAATATTGCAGATATTATTCCAGGAGAAAGTTATTCAGTTCAGGGAAAAGTCTCCGAGATAGGAGAACTCCGGGAATTTGAACGGGAAGACGGGACCGAAAGTGTAGTCGCTAATCTTGAACTTAAGGACAATACCGGCAGCATCAGACTAACTCTGTGGGGAGACCAGGCTTATGTGATCGAGGATCTTGATATTGGTTCCGAAATACTGATCATTAACGCCTACTCCAAATCTGGCCTGAACGAAGAAATCGAGCTGAGTGTTGGAAACCGTAGCAGAGTGGTTATGCTCTAATCACTCTTACATTTACAATCATTTCCTCTCATTCTCTTATCACTCTACACTCTGTTCATCTACACTCGTTCACTCTACTCTCCAATTACTCTACTCTCCAATTACTCTACTCACCAATTACTCTACTCACCAATTACTCTACTCGCAAATAACTTTCCCTTTTTACCCGCTTTCCGCAGATGTCCTTACAATTTCAACACTTTTTCCCTTCAATGAAAGTTTTCAACCCCCATTTCCCAAATTCAGTTGAGATAATAACCGGAGATTTTTGAATAATTTTCCAAAACCGATAGCAAGAAAAATGTTATTTTGGGCGATAAAAATCTGCAAAGTGAGTTCCAGTGGAAACTGAGGGGTTCGAAAAATTCTTTTGAGAAAAGTCAATGACATTAGAAATATAATTTATTTTGGTTTTAAAGTTAAAGCCTGTTTTCTGAAGTATATTTCACTCTATACTTTATTTCAATATTTTTTCCAGGTAATCGAGTTTTTTTAATCTCATCAAAAATTTCCAGTGGAAATGCTGGGGGTTCTGAAAAATTTCCTGCGAGATCTTTACAAGTCTTTAATTAGGAATCTAGCAGCAGAGACAAGCACAAGAGATTAAAAATTCACTTCTGGCTTGTACGTGCTTAGATCTTACAAGGAGCAAAACCCTTTAGGCAAATCCCGTTACCATTATGTACCATTGACTCGTATAGATAAAGATATAAGTGCCACATTAGCGTCCGAAAAGTGTGGGAAAGACAGTTCAAAGGGAGCGGACAAGAAAATAAACCCAGAGACAATATTTTTACTGAATCCAGGGTTTAAAAGGTTGTAATTGAGGACTTGAATCAAGAGAGAAAACTAAAGCAATCTGGAATGTTTCTACAGAAAGGATTTCCACAGGAAACTGAGAAACTGACGAGATTTATATCATTAATTGCCGGGTTTGGAAGTGCTGAAATTAAAGGGGGAACAGCAGTCAATGGTAGACAATCCTAGTACGGAGATGGATGCTGATCGGGGAAAAGGTGCTGGTATTCACAGCAGAGAGATTGATAGAGAGGTCTCGGTTGCTGAAGTAATGAATAAAGCAGTTATAGTAATGGATATCAACTCAGATATTCCTGCCATTGCAAGGGAAATGGTCAGTCGTGATGCAGGAAGCGTTATCATCACAGAGAATGGCATGGCAATGGGAATTGTAACTGAAAGGGACCTTGTGAGAGGTATAGTTACGGAAGACAGAAGACCAAGTGAAGTGAAGGCAAGTGAACTCCTCTCAACCCCACTGGTGACCGTAGAGCCTGAAACAACCATAGTGGAAGCTTCCGAAATCATGTTAAAAGCAAATATTAAAAGGCTGCCAGTCCTGAAAGACGGAATGATAATAGGAGTGATCTCGAATACTGACATACTGATTGTAACACCTGGACTTAACACAATCCTCAAAGATCTTATTGACATGAACAGGGAGGCTCTCCTCACAGTCCCCTCAATTGAAGAGATTTCAGAGGCAGAGGACTTCAGTTCGGGAGTATGTGAATCCTGCACTATTTTTTCATATGATCTCAAATTTGTGGACGGAAGGTACTTGTGCGGGAACTGCCGGCAAGAAGAAGGAGAGGATTACGAATGATTTACAATTATGAAAGACTTACAATCTTGAAAAATAGTAACCAAGTTCCAATTTGAGAACTCAACAGTATCAATTATCAAAATTATACAAAATGGTTATCCCAAATGATCCCGATCTTAATATTAAGAAATATAGGGAGATAAACAATGAATGTCAGTGAGATTATGTCAGAAGGGCCTGTCAGTGTCAAAGAAGGGGACTTCGTAACTCATGCCCGTCAGCTGATGCGTGATCACTTACTTCGAGGCCTTGTTGTTATTGATGAAGAAAATAGGCTTGTAGGAATGCTCAGCGACCAGGATATCCTTAGGGTTACATCCACTCGCTCAGACGTCACAGTGGGCGGATATGCAACGCAATCTCCGACAGTCACCCCGGATATGGATGTCACGGTAGCTGCAAAACTGATAATGCAGTCAAAACAAAACCGAGTCCCGGTTGTCGTATCGACGACTGACCATAGAGTTGTTGGAGTCTTAAGTGATGTGGATATTCTCAGAAATGTGGAGATTCCTAGAAACGTTTCCGGAACAATACAGGCAATGATGACAAAGAAAGTTGAAACCTGCTCTCCAGAGGATAGGGTCAGCAAGATTTGGGGGCATATGCTAGAGACAGATTATACAGGTATCCCTGTGGTCTCAAAGAAAGGTGAACCCATTGGAATGATAACCAGAAGGGATATAATCAAATCAGGAGTTGTGCGAATTTCAGTAGAAGACGAGCGACGATCAAGGCCTAATGACAGTCCAAGAGTTGAAGTGGTGATGTCGACTCCGACATATACTCTTTCAGAAAACGATTCCGTCGGGAGTGCAATTGAGATGATTATTCACTATGATATAGGAAGAGTTACCATAGTGAATGAGCAGGGTAAAGTATCCGGAATTGTTGACAGACAGGATCTTCTGAGAGCCATTGTCAGTGCATGGACTGAATAAACTTCCAAATAACGGGACCGGGGTTCAATTAATTACTTTTGATATCTCTGACCGTTTTTTTAGAGACGAGTTTTAAGCGAAATTGTTAAAACTGGCCAGAAATTAATGTAAGGCGATAACGGGTAAACTCTCACGCAAAAAGATTATAACATTAAAAACCATCATTATTAATGATTATAATTGACAGATAAAGAAAACGTTTCAGGAAAAAAATTTTCGGGAATATTCGGGAGAAATTGCTTTCAGGTTTTGCTTTTTCAAGGGCAACCTGGACTTGTTGAGAAACAGATTTCAGATTCCAGGAAAATTCCTGCAAGCAAGCAGGAAGAGGAAAAACGGCAATAGAAAAGCAATTAACTGCAACTCGAATTCGGTGATCCTATTGAACAAAGATACGACCAAAGGTAAGAAAGCTCAGCATAAGAAGGACTCTCACACGATAGGCAGCAGGGGTACAATGCGAATAGGCCCTGATTTCAAGTCCCGCATTTCGGAACATGAGGGGAGGATCCTAGCCCTGGCAACAAGAAATGTAGTGACTCTCCCTCCCACAGCAACCATTATGGAAGCAATTAAGATTATGACTGAAAAGAGGTTTAGGCGCATTCCCATTATAAATGCCGGAACGCGAAGACTGGAGGGAGTCGTCACTTCCGTAGATGTCATCGATTTCCTGGGGGGAGGGAAAAAGAATCTGCTAGTTGAAAATCGCTTCAAGGGAAACCTACTGGCTGCAATAAACGAAGAAGTACGGCAGATAATGGAAACAGACATTGCTTATCTCAATGAGCAGGCAGATTTTAAAGAAGCAATTTCAACTATGCTCAAAAGAAGGACAGGCGGCCTGCCAATCGTAAACGACGATATGCACGTCGTTGCAATCTTTACCGAAAGGAACGCAATAGAACTAATGAGCGGGATTGTGACAAACAAAACTGTTGATGAATACATGACCAGGAACGTTAAGATGGTGTCAACTGATACGCCCATTGGACAGGCAGCAAAAGTAATGGTAGAGAACAGGCTCCGAAGACTTCCTGTCGTGAAGGATGGAATTTTTGCCGGAATAGTAACAGCCTCTGATATTGTCCATTTCCTTGGAAGAGGAGATGCTTTCAGTAAACTGACAACAGGAAACATCCATGAAGCCCTTGACCAGCCTGTCGGTTCTCTTGTCTCGCAAGAACTGATATGGACTGGTCCGGGCACAGACATGGGAAAAGCCATGGAAATTATGCTCGAGAGAAAAATAGGTTCACTGCCGGTTCTCGAAGAAGGAGTGCTTCGTGGCATTATTACAGAAAGCGATTTTCTGAGAGCTTTTGAATGAAATTCTGGATTTAATATCAGATGTATAACCAGACTTGTCCAAAGAAACTCTATGATGAATATCAATCTCTTAGGTGATGTATTTTAACGAGCTCCTTCTCAATGAAGTACTCAATTGAGATCAAACCTACGATCTTTCCAAATTAGTTTTTGTTTCAAAAAAGCATATTCGTTACACTGGGACTTTGACATTATGCCATAATTTGTAAAGTTCCCATCCGATTCAAAAACTATAATTATTGACACTTATATATTGTAAAAATGAAGGAGGTACTCTATGAATGTGGTGGACATAATGAGTTCACCTGTGTATATAATAAACGCAGATGAGCCCGTGTCACATGCAAGAAAACTGATGTTAAGTCATAGAATCGGTACGTTACCTGTCCTGAACGAGGGCAAGATGGTGGGAATCGTAACAAAATCAGACATCAGCAATCGTCTGGCTCAGGCCGAACCCCTGTGGAGGAGGAGACCAATAGACCAGATCCCAATAAAGTTGTTAATGACCGAAGCGGTAATTACTATCTATCCCGAAGCCTCCATTTCCCAGGCAGCTACCTTAATGCTTGAGAACGGGATTCATAACGTTCCAGTGGTAAAGAACGGCAACATTGTAGGTATTGTCACAAGAACAGATCTAATGCGCTATGTTGCAGAAAATACTGAAAAAATAAAAACAAAAGTACCTAATCTGATGACTGAGGATGTTATTTCTGTTCACAGGCATCATACTATCAACCATGTAATAGATGAAATGAACAGAAATGAGATCGCGAGAGTTATCGTTAAAGACGACGAAGGAAAGCCAGTTGGATTTATTTCAAGAAAAAGCCTTGCCTTAAACCTCTTAACTGACAATGAAGGTGAACTCTCCACAAAAAGCATTAAGATGGTCCGCAGATCTTCCCCTGGAGGTCAGAAGACTTACAGGTATGTAAAAGAGATGCCTTTGACCGCGGAAGATATTATGGTTTCCCCGATAATCTCAATTGACGTAAATGAAAACATCAGTTCAGCTGCTAAAAAAATGATTGAGGAAGGATTAACTGGCTTGCCTGTCAGTGATGGAGAAGACATAGTGGGTATAATAAGCAGAACTGATATCATGAGAGCCATCCTCTGAAACACGGCAGTATGAAATAGATGGGCGAAGAAAAATAGAGACATGTATAGCTAAAAGCAGAAAAGGATGCAAAGTGAAAATGGGAAAAACAGATGAATAAAATTAAGCAAACACAAAAATTGCGAGAGGATATATTGAAAATTCTGATACGCATAAGGTGAATTGCATGCAAGTTAAAGATATAATGGTACAACCATACAGAATTGACAAGTCAGATACCATATCTCACGCCCTGGACCTTATGGAAAAGAAGAACACAAAACGCCTGCTGGTAGTCCATGGCGATCAGGTACTTGGCGTACTTACCATGAGAAGTCTGACAGAACAGCTCGGGACTCGAAAGAAACAGAGCAAACCTGCATCCGCTCTGCATGTTGCAACAGCCGTATCCGATAATTTTGTAAAGGTTCTTCCAGATACCGACATTAAAGATGTCCTTACCTTGATGAAAAAGAAAGGCGGCGTGATAATTGTCACTGATAATGGGACAGCGATGGGTTGGGTGACCCCCCAGGAGTTTATGAAGATAAACCGTTTTACTGGCTTTGTCGGAGAAGTAATGGAAAGAAGTCCTATCATTGTTAGCCCTTTGGATAGGGTGAGCCATGCCAGACATCTAATCATTGATAAAAATGTTGGTAGGCTGCCAGTTATCGAAAATGGAAAAGTTGTAGGTATTATCGCGGAAGACGATATCGCCTTTGCTATGCGCTCCTTCAGGGACCTGGTAGCTGACAATCAACAGGATTCAAGGATCAGAAACCTGCTGGTAGGAGATATCATGACGCGCGGCGTGATCATCGTCTATACAAATACCCCTCTTTCAGAAGCTGTTCAAACCATGCTGGAACATGATGTCGGAGGTGTCCCGGTCCTTAACCTTGAGGAAGAACTTGTTGGGTTCCTGGCTCGCAGAAATGTAATAAATACAATTGCAGAATGAGCTGAATTTAGAGAGAACTAGATCGTTAAGCTATTTAAAAAATCGGTATTAAAAAGACGACCTGTCCTGAAAGGGCAGGTCATTTAGTCTTCTGGAAGTTCAGTTGAAGCTCTTAAGTTTTTATCTGTTTTCCAGTATTACCTGCTTTCAACATACCTATTTTCAGTATTGGTATCCTATCAGTTTGTTTCCTTTTTAGAATGATTTACCTCCACCGATCAGGCCTCCGAGGACGCCGGTTCCGGCGACACCAGTGTGTTCATCACGGCGGCTGTAAGTGGCAGCTGCAAAGATCCTGTCAGCAAGGCGGGAGAAAGGCAAACTCTGTAAATACACCGTGCCCGGACCTGTTAGGGTTGCGAGAACAACTCCTTCACCACCAAAAAGGGCGTTTTTAAAGTCCTTAGACCAGGTTATATCGTAACTCACAGTTTCGGTGAATGCTGCTACGCAGCCAGTATCAATATGGTAAGTTTCACCAGATGCCAGATCTTTTTTTATCACTGTACCTCCTATATGTACAAAGGCCAGGCCGTCACCTTTAAGTCTCTGAAGAATAAAGCCCTCCCCACCGAAAAGCCCTGCTCCAAGCTTGCGGGTGAAAGCTAATTCGATTTCTATGCCGCGGGCAGCGCAGAGAAAAGCATCTTTCTGACAGAGTATACTACCTCCAAACTTGGTAAGGTCAAGGGGAATAATCTTGCCCGGGTACGGAGCCGCAAAAGCCACGTGCCCTTTTCCGGAGCCTTTGTGAATGAAGCTTGTAATAAAAAAACTCTCCCCTGTGATGGCTCTTTTCAGGCCTTTCTTCAAGCCTCCCAGGAGTCCACCACCACCTTCATTGCCCAAACTGGTCTGCATCTGGACTCCAGGGCCCATATATGCCATTGCGCCGGCTTCTGCCTGAACGGCCTCGCCCGGATCAAGCTCAATTTCGACAATCTGCATGTCGTCGCCAATAATCTCATAGTCGATTTCGTCTGCCATTCTATGATCTCCAATTGTTGGAATTTATTAACGTACTGATCCAAAACCGATTTTATTCTAAATAACTGTTATAAACAATTAGAATTTCAGTTGCATTCTATTATCTGGAACTCACCTGATTCTCCAAAATTCGAGATCTGAAGAAACAAATTATGAGTTTGGAAATTTGCGAGTTTTAGGACTTGCGAGTTTTGAGACCAATTCGACAATAATTCCCTGATCAATTATATACTAACTATAGTTATAATTATAAAGAGTATTTAAACTTATATGTAAATGATAACTTATTTCACGTCTGAAAATAGATAAATAAATATGAGTAAAGAGATGGATGAGGAAATTGATTCCGAATTTATAGTTAAACTTACTGATTTCCTGGGGTTTGATAAGGAGAGAGTTCGGCATCTTATTGAGAAGAATTATCTTGCCCGAAACTGGGGGAGATACGAATATTTGCTTCGCTTCGACAAGGAAATTTCCCATGTGGAGAGAGGAACAGTTCTTTATGAGCAGGACAGCTCTTTTGAGATGATTACAGGTTTTCCGAAGATCAGGAGAGCTATGATATTGGACCCTACAGTTAAAAAGCACTTTATCGGCCTTGAAAAGGTAGCAGTTGAAGAGAAAATGAATGGGTACAATGTCCGGATAGCAGCCGTAAAAAATGATATACTCGCAATTACTCGGAGCGGTTACGTTTGCCCTTATACAACCCAAAAAGCAAAAGAGAAATTGAACCTTAAATTTTTTGAGGATTTTCCGGAACTCGTACTCTATGCGGAAATGGTAGGTCCTGATAATCCTTATATCTCAAAAGATATCTATAATGTGGAATCTGTAGAATTCTATGTTTTCGACGTTCGAGAGAAAAACAGCGGTAAGCCTTTCTCGATAAGCAAAAAGCAGGAAATTCTGGAAAAATACGGCTTTTTTCAGGTGAAGTTCTTCGGAGAAATTCCTCTGGAAACTGCCCCTGAAGAAATAGTAAAAATCGTCCGTAAACTGGGGGAAAAAGAGCATGAAGGAGTCGTAATAAAAGATCCCGAAATGATTCTTTCTCCATTAAAATACACCTCATCTCAGAGCAACTGCTCGGATCTCAGGCATGCCTTTAAGTTCTACAATGAAGCGGGGAGAGACTATATGCTTTCCAGAATTGTCAGAGAAGGTTTCCAGACAGTGGAATGGAATGAAAACGAGGCCGAGTTTGAAAAGCGCTGTATGCAGCTAGGGAAAAGCATACTGAATCCGCTCAGGGAATCAATCAAAAAAGTAAAAGAAGGACAGAGGCTTTATGAAGAGGCAAGGATTCGGGTAAGAGATTTAAAAACCGTAGCAAATTTTCAAGTATATCTCAATAGGTTTGGGATAGATACAGTTTTTGAAGAGCCTAAAGTTGTCGGAGGAGAGTATTTAATAACTATTCGGAAGATTAACAAAAGCACAACCGACAAAACCCAGGCTATCTGGCAAGGGGAGTTATGGTAATTATTTCGGATTGAATTTGTCTCAAAGCCTGCTTTTTTATAACCTTTCTGAGAGTGATTCGAAAAGAGATATATTGCAGTAAAATAATACCAGTGACATGAGCACTTGTGACACGAGCACTTGTGACATGAGCACTTGAGATTAACGCTGTGACATTAACGATTGTGACATTAACGTTGGTGAACTGATATCAGTGCTAATGTCAGTTGAATTAATGACAGTGATCAAAAAATTAACACTATAGCGATTCCAGGAAGCACACAAATTAGTACTCCAGAAAATATCATAACTTAGATGATCTGTTCAAATAGTTCTGAAATTCTATTCAAATAATTCTAACGTTTTATTCAAATTATCCTAAATTTTGTTCAACAATCCGAATCTTGTTAATTAATTAGATCCAGTAATTATAAAAGACTCACATTAGATCCAGTAATTATAAAAGACTCACATTAGATCCAGTAATTGGAAAGAGACCTATTATGACAAACATTGCAATTATCGGAACAGAAAAGAGTGGAAGAACTTCCCTTGCAGCGAATCTCGGGAAAAAAGGAACATCATCCGATATAACCATGTACAATAATGATAAAGAGAGCCGGAAAATTGTTTTTGTGGACTCTCACGGCTATCCGAAAACTTTAAAGCCAATGATTACGGCACTGAATATTTCCGATATGGCAATTCTTTGTATTCCTCCGGATGGCCTGAATAAAGACAATCCTGCAAGTGTCCATACAGGAGAATGCATTGTCGCCCTGGATCTGTTAGGATTTAAGCATGGGATAATTACCCTGACACGATCTGACAGCACACATATGCATGCAATCGATGAGCTGAAAAAGAAAATAAAAGTGATGACTGCAGATACTTCTCTTCAAGACTGGGATTGCATATCAATAAATACCAACAAAAGTGCAAAAAATCCTTTTGAAGGTATCGAAGATCTCAAAGCCAGAATTAACGAGGTTTCAGAAAAAATTGAAGCTAAGCAAACTGAGTTGAATGGGCTTCCTTCAAGGGTGTTTATAGATCATGCGTTCAATGTCACAGGAAAAGGATGCGTTGTTCTCGGGGTTGTCAAACAGGGAATTTCGAAAGATAAAGACAAGACAAAAATTTTCCCTCTGGACAGAGAAATCGAAATTAGATCCATTCAGAGCCATGATGTGGATATCGAGAGTGCGCCAACAGGCACAAGGGTAGGAATGCGCCTTAAAAATGTGCAGGCTAAAGATATAGAAAGAGGATTCATCATTTCTGACAAAGAAATCGTGAGCACTGATTACATCCTGGAATGCACCATGTCAAAGTTCACCAGGAAGATTGAAATCTCAAGTGTGCTCCATCTCTTTGTTGGCCTCCAATCCGAACCCGTACGCGTAGAAGAGATTCTGGTTGATGCGCAAGAGGTCAAAGAAGCAAAACCAGGCAGTACCTGTGTGCTCAAACTTTCAGGCAATAAAAAAGTAGCGTATAGAAAACAGGACCGCTTCTTGTTAGCAAATCTCGATCTGGCCCAGCGTTTTGTAGCTTATGGCTTTTCAAAGTGATTTTTGCATTAATAAGAAATTAAGAAAGAGGACCATCTTGAAGAAGCATCAAAAACGAGATTGTTTTAAAGAATTCTTAAGGGAATGTTTCATGGAAAACAGATCAGGGCAAAATAAGAGAATAGATGAAAATAGAAACAATGAATTAAAGGACCGGACTTTCTACGGGAATGTTTTTCATAGAAATATCTGCTGGCAGCGTTCATATCAGAGGCCGGAAGGTGAAGATATGATAATGGCACTATACGGTAGCCTTAGAAATGGTCTCTACAACTGCCAGCGTTTCGGTCTGCAAAATAAATCTGAGTTTCTGGGAATTACAAAAGTAAGAGGGTATGCACTCTACCCTCTTGGCCCTTACCCTGGGATTTATCCTTCGGAAGAGTCCTTTGTGGTCGCTGAAGTTCGCAGGTTTTCAGGAAAAGAGCAGCTTGAAGTGGCAAAATCAATTGACTATATGGAACTTTTCGGAGGGTACCACAGGGAATATGTGAATCTTGAAATAGAAGATCAGAAGATCAGAGGCTTCATTTATGTCTATGATGAAAAGCCTGAGACAGAAAAAATAGAGCATGGTGACTGGGTGCATTATTTGAGAGATAGGGTCGAGAAAATTTAGAACGAAAAGATTTTGATAAAAAATGAAAAAATTAGGTGAAAACGGAAGAACTGCACAACTGAGAAGGAAAACTTGAAGCTGAAAGATCAGGATGCCTTTTCATAAGTTCTTCAAAAATTCAAGACTTTGAATTCCCTCTTCAACCGAACCCATTTCAGTAACAAAAATTCCCTTATAATCCGAAAGTTTTTCCATAACCTGTTTCCAGTCTATTGTACCTTTTCCCAGAGGGAGATGTTCATCTTTTTTGCCCATGTTATCGTGAATATGGACATGGGAAATTTTATTAGAAAGAAGGTCCAGAAAATCATTAACAAGCCCAACGGTGTTTGCATGCCCGACATCGAAGGTAAAACCCACATTATGACTTCCGATGGAGTCAAGCATTTCAAGCATCTCATCCGGATATTTCCCGAAGATTTTCGGAAGATCGGGCATATTCTCGACAGCGACGAGAATTCCGAAATCCGCTGCAAAGTCACAGATTTCTTGGATAGAGGTAAGATTCGTCAGGTAAGCTGCCTGCGGAACCTGCACACCAAAAGCAGAAAGGTAGCCCGGATGAATTACAGCCAGGTTGATGTAGTTGGATGCCAGGGTAATGTAATATTTCATCTGCCTGAGGACTTCTACTCGAATTGACTCGTTCAGGCCCGCCAGATTCATATCCGAGAAGGGCAAGTGTAAAGTTAGTTCAAGACCGGTGGTCTCATCTATATTTTTTAAATTTTGAATATTCTTGCTGTTCAGGCACTGCGAGCCTTCCTGTACAATCTCCCAGCCTGTATACCCATAATCCTCGAGCGTGTAAGCCCATTTGAAAGGGTCTTCAACGGCTGCATGCGATGAAAAGCTTATTCTGTGCAACTGCATGACGACAATTCATTCCTTTTCGTTCATTAGTATAGATTTGTTAGTTAGAATTAAGATATAATTAACTGAACTACAGAGAATTAAATAAAGATATGAGTGCTACAAGCCTGAAACAACTTCAATCCCTTTCGACATATTCCATCTCTATTTCCGCAACCGGTTTCCCTTCTTCAGTAGGAGGCAAAAGCCACTCAAAAAGTCTTTTCATTTCCTCCTGGGAATCAGCCCTGATGACGACTTCAATAGATCCGAGAGACTCTTCTTGAGCAGGAATACTGGGAATCCCAACAAAAGCAGCCTGTTTGTTAAGCAAAAAACGGACCGAAAGCCCGTCATTGGATAAGCCTGCAATGAGAACTTTATTGCGTATGCTATCTATGATTTCTTCTCTGAGGATGAGCCCATGAAGAATTAGCAAGAGATCAATTCCTCCTTCTCCTGAAAGAAGCAAAGAAGGTGAGACTCCTGTCTCAGGTTCAGCGGTCTTAATATCCTCTTTTTCGATTTTTATATCAGTAAACAGCGCCGAAATTGCTCTGATAACTTTTTCCGGATCTTCCGTAGGATATACAGGTGCCAGGACCTTAACATTTATCATAAATTTACTCCAGTAAATCTAAAAGGTATTTGCTTAAAAAGGTGTTTATTCCAGTTATTTGTTAGAAAGGTATTTATTCCAGTTATTTGTTAGAAAGTTGTTTGTTCCAGACTGTTGATAAGTTTTCCTGATAAGTTTTCCTGATGAGTTTTCCTGATGAGTTTTCCTGATGAGTTTTTCAGATTATTGTTTTTCAGATTTGTCTTTAGAGTTATTATCTGAATCTGCACCTAGATAGTTACTCAAAACATTGACTACATCCTTCCTGAAAGTCTCAAGAGAGAAATTATTCTCAATTTCAATACTAGATGCTTCTATAGCTTCTCCCATGCCCCAGCCAAGTTCTCTCTCATCCCGGCGGCGGAGCCCATCAATACTATCCATGTCATCACTTCTGCCTCTTTTCTGGATTCTGGAAAAGCGAACTTCGATAGGAGTGTAAATGGAAATCAGAATAAAGCCTTTTCCAAACTCTTGCCTGAAGCATTCCACTTCGGCGATTCCACGTACACCGTCTACAACCACAAGTTCTGAACCCGTTTCCCTGATCTGAGAAATGCAGTATCTGGCAACCGCATCCATGCCTTCACATTTACGGAGATCTGTTGCAACCATTCCAGTATTTGAATCGGTGGGTTCAAGCCCACGCCTCAAAACTTCCTTCCGGATTACATCACCCATATTAATAACGGGAATGCCCATTCTAGAGGCAATTCTTGCAGCTTCTGATTTTCCGGAAGCTGGCATGCCTACAAATGCTATTATCTTCATTTAAAATACCTTTTAAAGTTGGATCATTTGACTTAAATTAAGAACCTGAATAAAACTTGAATAATAATATAATAAAACCTGTATGTCAACCTATGAGTATATTGTCGAGCATGATATGTTCGAAAGTGATATGATCCTAGTCAAACCACAGGATCATATATATTATTTCCTGAAAACTGAATACCTGAAAGTAAAAAGGTAAGTTAGGCAAAAAAAGATGATAGAGGCGAAAACGATAGAGGAAAGAAAAGGCGGAATATGCGGGAAAATGATATTTAAAGCAAAGAAAAAGCATATGGTAAGTATGAGGGTTTCACCCTCAAGAAAACATTTTGTTAAAAACTGACGCCTTAAAGTCCACAAGAGGCTTGAGCCTGTAGTCTTCAAGGAGTACTTTGCGCGTGTTTTCTACAGGAACGCTAAGAGAGATTTCTTTTGTTCGGCCATAACGACCTTTGCTTACGACCACTGCATTGACTATGCCCAGCATATCAAGTTCGGACATCAAATCAGTAACCCTGCGCTGAGTAAGGATATCCACGTCAATATGATAGCAGAGCTGGCGGTAGACATTGTACATCTCACCTGTTGTTACATTCTTGCCTTCTCGGCCCCGACTCCGCAGTAGAATGATACTATAGAGCACGAGTTTGGACTGCGTGGGAAGGGTCCTTACTACTTCCACAACACGATCGATCTCGATCTTTTCCTGAGCACGCCTGACATGTTCTTCAAGGACCTTAGGCTGATTTTCCCTATCTGCAATTTCTCCTGATACACGCAGGAGGTCTAGCGCGCGTCTGGCATCCCCGTGTTCCTGGGCTGCAAAAGCAGCACATAGGGGAATTACCATTTCGCCAAGTATCCCATCATTATAGGCCATTTTTGCCCTTTGCTTCAGGATATCGCTGATCTGTTCAGCATCATAAGGTGGGAAAATTAATTCTTCTTCACCCAAGGAACTTTTAACCCTTGGGTCAAGAAATTCAGTGAATTTCAGATCGTTTGAAACCCCTATCATACTTACCTTAGCTTTTCTCAGGTCTGTATTAATTCTGGAAAGGTTATAGAGGACATCATCGCCTTTTTTGATCAGCTTATCGATTTCGTCCAGAATTATGATCACGACCTGTTCTCTGGAATCAATTGCTTCCTTAAACTTCGTGAAGACCTGATCAGTCGGCCAACCGGTCATTGGAACCTCTTCTTCGAAATGCCTGGCAAGATTTGCAAGGAGTCGGTACTGCGTATCGATAACTTCGCAATTAATGTATACAACCGAGCAGAAGAGTGACTTGTCTTCACTTACTCTCTCAAGCTCCTTTCCCACATACCTGGTTACTGCAGTCTTCCCTGTTCCTGTCTTTCCATAAATAAGCACATTTGAAGGAGTTTCTCCCCTGAGTGCGGAAACAAGGATTGTAGCAAGGCCACTGATCTGTTCATTCCGGTGTAACAAAAGATCAGGCGTGTAAGAAGGACGGAGAACTTCTTTGTTTTTGAAAATTGATTTCCCGTCAAGTAATTTTTCGAACAAACCATCTAACGATTGAGCTTTTATCATGAAGACCCTCTATAAAAAATTATAAATTCAAGACATAACAGATTAAGACAGTTAGTTTACATTAATACAGGCAATATGTCAGTTTATATTAATATGTACAAAACAAATTACCTAGATAGACATCATAAATTATTATAGATATTATAAATTACTTATGTTCTTAGATTAACCAATGAAAGATTATAATTACTACGAAAGTTAGAGTAATTAGGATATTGCCAACGAGTCAGGTTTAATCGTTAAGATTAATGAGCATCCTACTCACACTTTACATGTGTCCAGCCCGTAGGATAAATCTGCAAGTTTAAATTTAAATTTAAATTTTGGTGATCACAATTTAATAGCCTTTATTGTTAGTAGTTGCGTCAGTTTTAAGCAATTGTATAACTTAAGAGTATAGAAGCTAGCAATAAATATTATATTGTAGTAATGTGGAAATTTTGATATTTATTATACTGAATATTTGAGAGAGATAATCCCGCATTATATGAGAAGGGCATGGATAAGACATATTTTTTAAATTTAATGCCTGAAATCTTTGTTCACATTAAACTGCTTATAAAACAATGGGCAAGTCACAAATCTAAGGCGCTCATCAAATGGCCCACAAAACCTACAATCCAGATCTTCTTTAATCAAATTATTAGGCAAATAAATATATAAAGTTCTAATTTTAAGCCATATTTGCAGTAGATGCATTGGAAGTACACCTTATTAATAGTTATGGTGAAGACCCGCTTATTTCCACTGGAGAAGCCTTTTGCTCAATAATTCGCCAAAAAAAATCAAATACAGTAAACGCAAAAACAAAGAAACAAAAAATTCGAATTAAAAGAACCAATGGAGTTCTAATTTAAATCCCCTCTTTCATATGGAAGAAGCACAAAATATTTTGGTTTTACTAGTGAATTTAGTAGAATAAAAATTTTTATATAAAATTTAGCTACTTTTATGGGATCTCAATTTATTAACCTAATTCAACATATTATTTGTCCATTTTATCTTTACTATTTTATCTACACTATATGCTCCTTACTATTACCTTAAAGTATTATTCTACAATTTTGAATTAAAACTCAAGTTTACAAAAAATGATACCATCTAATCTTAAAGATCAGATCTGAAGCTAAGGAATGGTTAAAAAATAACTTCAAGCTTTCACTTCGGGGATGGCTCTATAATTCCATTTCCCCAAATACTCATCAAAGACAATTTTCATGTTTT
>JADGNM010000148.1 GCA_017883485.1 Methanosarcina sp. | reverse complement strand
CTCCATTTGCTGTCATCGATTTCGCAGCAAACAAGGTATTTGGTTTAATATGGTCTAATGATGATGTTTTCATCTGGTAATGTGACATAGTCAAGTTATTCTCTTCGATAATTCTCAACAGCCTCTCTCTGAGCTGTATAATGTACTCCTCAACATCTTCCTTGTTTTCCAGCATTTTTCCGGAATTAAAAAATGAGATCTCTTTTATTACTTCTGTAGTTCTTTGTGGAACTGGAGGTAAAACAGGATCATCTTCCGGCTTTTCTGGATCGGCAGTGCCGTTTCCATAGGGATTTTCCGGTGGCTTTTCCCGTATTGTCTGGCTCTCAACATCTATCTGCCTGTAGGCTTCTGCACGGAGATCATTAATTCTTGGGAGCTGGCTCTGGACAAGAGCGCAGTCCTCAGCGTCTTCTATTGATCTTTGGACTACATTGAAAAGCCCAAGCACCGATTTCCTGAAATCATCGGAAAACTTTTCGTCTGAAACGTCCTTTTCAAGCTCCTTTGTAACCATATCGAGGCTTTCTCTTGCCTTTTTCTTCTGGGCAGAAAGGGCATCTTGAATTGAGGCTTCTATCTTCTTCTCCAGTATGGGAAGCTGACTGATCTGAGAGTAAGGCTTTTCGAGGCTCAGGATTGAATTGACTTCCTCAATGGCTTTTTTTGTTTCTTCCCCAAGGAACTGTGTGTTTCTGCAGTAATCTTTATAGCTCTTGGCAAGCTTCTTGAAGATTTTAACCTGAGAGCCGTTAAAAAAGTTTTTCACAGGCTCTGCATTGGTGTGAAGGTCTTCAAACTCTGTTTTTCGGGAGGCTACAGCTCTAAAAAAGGTTGAGGGGTCAGAGTTCTCTGTCAGTTCTTTCAGGAATTTTCTATAGGCTTCGATCTGCTTCCTGCCTGGGAAGCTCTTTTCTTCCTCATACCTGCCTTCAATTTTTTGCAGATCTAAAAGCTCTTTCTGAAATACCTTTTTTACCTCATCGTAGAGATCCCCTTCTTTTTCTGGCAGATTCAGTTTTTCAAAAAGGTTGTTGAGGATCAGCCTGACCGCTTTCAGGTCTTCCTCTCCGGTCTTCTCCCTGATTTCTATGACCAGTTTGTCGGCTTCATCTTTTGTTTTCAGGTGCTTTGCTGTAGCGTCAGCATCGTGGAACAAGTATTCGGACTGGTAGCGGAGTTTGATCTCTTCTCTGATGTAAAGAATAGCCACAAGCCCTGAAATTGTCATATCTTTCCAGCCGTAAGGCTTTTTCGTGAAACGTTCCTTTAAGTCGCTTAAAAGAACTCTTCCGCTTCTCCCGTACTTTAGCTGGATGTAGTCAAGCATCTCTTTTAAGGCAAGCTTGTTCGTATCACTGCCTGTAACTCCGAATTTCTCAAGGTCGTCCGAGCGCAGGACTCTGAGCACTTCGTTCTCGGTTTCGTATTCCTTTGTGACATATCCGGCTTTGCTGTAGACGTTCTGTACCAGAAGGTCAAGTCCTTCTTTTATGCGCTCTTTCGGGATGGATTTCTCAGGTTTTACTTCCTTATTGTCAACAAACACCCTTGAATCAGAAATTCCTTTCGTAATCAGCTCTTCTGCTTTTGCTTTTGCGCTTTTGGCATCCTGTTGTTTTGTGGACAGAATATTCTGAATTTCCGCGTTGTTCCGGTTCGATGAGTTCTGTTTGAGGTATTTATCTATTTTCAGGTAGGACCTGATCTGATCAATTAATTCATCTTCCGGAAGTACGAAAAGAAGAGTGTCCGTTGAATCGATATTGCTTAAATTGTCGCCGCTCAGGGATTGCTGGTTGCCTTTTTCACTATTATACTGGTCTGAAAGAGGGGTCAGGAATTTGATTGTAAGGTCTGCACCTGAAATAGCCTTTACCCTGTCGTCAATAGCTCTGTTAAATTTGTAATCCTTATGGGAAGATGGGCAGATGCCCTGCTTCTGGTCATAGAGCATCCCGGAGATTTCTTCAAGGATCTGGTGTATTTCAATATCTATCCTTTTGATTTCTTTATTGATCTCCTGTTCCTCATTTGTCAGGAAATAATACCTGTCCTCAGATTTGCTAATCAGGGTCTGGTCTTCAAGTTTCCGGAGGGATTCAATTATTCTCTGCCTCAGTTTGATCTTATCCTCATTAACCGATGAAACGGAGAGTACTGTCAAGTTGTCCATGTTTGGATCTATCTCCTGAAGATTCCTGATCATAAACAGGATTTCCAGAAGCTTACAGTCATCTTCATTGAGGTGAGTGTTTTCCTTTGCCTGAGTAATGGTCTTTACTATTATCGGGTCTAAGAATCCCTCAATAGTTTTATAAAATTCATGGAAAGGAATTAGCAGTCCTATATTTTCCTCGCAGTGATTTACAGTTGATTCCTTAAACGCGCTGAGCATGGACCGCTCTCCCTGCGCCAGGTGTTTGCCCGTAAATCCGGTTTTCCTTATCCTTTCAAAGACTTTCTGCACAAGATTGAATTGGTAGGGGACAAAAGGATACACACTTACAAAGTCATCATGTCCCTTGTAAACCTTCATCTCGGTTTTGTTTGAAAAAGAGAGCAGATTCCGGATAATTGTCTGTTTTTCCGCATGGTACGAGGCAAGGACTTCCCTGTATTCCTCTTTCTTATTCAGTATCCTCTTCTTAATGACCTCGTCCACGTTAGCGCTGGTAAGTCCCAGCCGGGTGTTAAATCGTCCTTGAATCTTGGAAAAGTCAGAGCCTTTCACGTGTTCCTTTGTAACAGTATCAATATCGGCCTGTGAGGTCACAATAACCCAGGCTTTTCCCCGGAGTTTAGTCCCAAGTTCTTCTACAATGTTCTGTAGATTAAGCATCAGCTCGCTGTTTTCTCCTATATACTGCCCAACTTCATCCACAAGGAAAATTACCTGATGGTCTTTCCCTTTCGATTTGCAGTACTTGTCAAGCTTCTTTGCAAATTTCTCAACGCTGAAATGGTAGCTCGCCCCGTCGTTCTCAAACAGTCTGGCGGCAGCTTCTCTGCTCATGCAGCCGCAGTTTGCAAGGGCTTCTATAATATCGTCTTGCTCAAAACCGTATGCTACTCTTCTTTCTTCCCAGGTCTCCCCATTTATGCGCTCAAACTCGGTTTTGAAAGGTTCGTAAAGTCCTTTTTCCTCAAGGTCTTCCTCGAGGTCTGCAATCCAGAAAACATCTCCCAGATAACCGCGCTTATCATTAAAAGCCCTCATGAAGATGTTTACTATCTGTTCTTCGCCTTTATTCGCAGTGTTCGCTTTAGAATCAATATTAAAGAGAATAACGTCTTTAGTTCCTGTGGTAACGGCTTTTTCGATATTGGCAAAAATCGCAGGATCTGTTATTTTTTCCTTGAAAAATTCGAGTGCTTTCTTTCCCTGAACTGCTCTATTTTCCAGTAAATATGACAGAATTTTGAGGAAATGTGATTTTCCAGAGCCGAAAAACCCTGAGATCCAGACTCCTATTTTATCTGTGGGTTCTTCCAGTGTTGTAGTATAATTTCTAAAAAACTTATCAAAATGCTTTAGAGACTCGCCGGTTACCACATACTCATCAAGTTCGGTATAGACACTCCTTTCATCTTCCTGATCAACCTTTATTACCCCATTGATATCCCTTCGGATATCTTTCTCAAATAAGTCCTGTATTTTCATTTCTGCGACTGTCATATTTAGCACTCTGAGTAAATATCAGTGTTAATTAGCTTAGAATTTTTCAGGCGTGTAATTTCAAAAATTCTCATACTTTCTCTATAATAACTGTGAAAATTTCCTGGATTACAATGCCTCTGGCATCAGTTGAAAAGCTCTGTAATAATTTTTGCTTTTAAATTCCCCGAATAAGCTCAGGTCAAGTCCGCTAAATTTGCCTGGATAAAACAATACGAGGGGCTTCTTGCCTGTAACAGAATGAAGGTTGTTAAGGACTGAATGAGCCCTGACCATCGGCCATGCATTTCCTACTCCTGTAAGAAAAATCAGGTCATAATCAACTTTGAGTATATCGGAAATCTCTTTTTTTGTGACCTCTTGATTAAGGATTAGTCTTACTTTCTCAAGAAGGGCATCTGAGCCCTTTTTCTTTTCAAACGGAATCAATTTTTCATCAGCAAGCTTCTGATTCAGAATTTTGAGGCATAGATTGTAGAGATTAATCTCAATTATTTTAATCGAGTACTTGCTCTCGGAACTTGAGATCAGTTTACTTAAAGTGTCCCTGACAAGAAGCTCTTTTTCAGGTTCATAATCAAAAATCCAATATGGAATCTCGTTTCCTAATCCCCTACATTCCAGAAAATCAGTGGTTTTTATCTTTTCTTTAAAGAGTTCGAGACGCTCTTCAAGTTTCATAATTTTAGAATGCAACACTATCTATAAATCTATTATTATTTCAACCGTGAAGTGCCACTTATTTTTAAGCTTTCTGTTTTTAAAAAGATAAAAAATTGAATTTTCATTTATGAGGTGTATTTTGACATCTGAACCATCCCCTGATGCCTTTATGCAACTCGAAGTTGCATGCTTAAAAGGAACGAGATTTTCCTTAAGAGCTTTATCAATTGATACACCCTACCGGAAAATCTCTTGCACTCTGGACAGCAAGCTTCCCCGCAAATCAATATGGACATATTTATTGGGAAATCGGAAAAAAAAGTAAAATGACAAATGGACAACAAAGAACTCAAAAATTACTATACGCAACTCCATAACAAACATGGTTTAATATAGCTAAATATAGTTCCTTGTGGCAAAATTTAAAACGCGGGATGCGTATCTCAAAAGATACCCGATAACGGAACCAAAGAATCGCTTAATTATTTTTACTCTTCTTTTTTTGGCGCCATTATTGAGTTCTTATATTCATTAGATCAAAGCCCCACTTACAGCATTTTCGAAATATTGAGATGATATCAGATGTTTGATATTGAAACTCTTCCTGTATTTTAATGCCCTACCAGCTATGGCAGATAAAATCGGCTCTCCCTGTGCACGTTTTTTATACCTATATAACCTACTAGAAAGAAAGCTTGAAAGCCCCTTGGGAAAAAACTTTTTGAAACATATCCTGCAGCCTCCCTCGAGTTCATGGATGCACCTTATGAAAAATACAAACCTGGGGGAATCTTCTTCAAAAATGGCTACTGGGACTGGAAAAAAGGAGATGGGAAAAGTGAAAAGCTCGCAGAAATTGCTGAGGCGTTCAAACTGACCGCTAGTGAAGGTCTGACCCTTAACGACGACGAAGTGGATTCCATCATATGTGCCTCTACCGGTATTGTCGAAGAAAACAGACTCCTCAAAGGTAACGAACTTGTCACTGAAATCAAAAATCGACTCATGAAAAAGCTAGGAATAGGAAACCTAGATGGAATCCAGTCACTTGAACCTAAAGGCTATGTTTTGCTTAAAAAACTGCCTTCTTTTGAAATCAGAGTTGAAAAAAAGGAGTTTAAAAACTCTAGAGCAATGTTGAGTGAGGTATTGAGGTAAAGACGGAGTAAGCTCTATTGCCGGGCGAGTCGATCGAGAGGTGCTCCAACTCTACTCTTCTTCAGAAAACGCTAAGGCTCACCTTGCGAGCAGGCCAAGTAGCCGTGACCCGGCCAGAGCCATGCCTTTTTTTATCGGCCCGGCGTGCGTATCGTAGAAGTAGTATGTGCCCTTTTCGTACCAGCCTTTGCTTTTCCAGTACTGGTAGTCGGGCGATCCGGGAATGTCTTTCAGGTGGGCCTGGCGGGTCAGCTGGAACCTGGCCATCGACATCAGGTTGGGCCGGAACCCTGTCTGCAGGGAGCGGTAAAACTTATTCGCCGCGAAATCGACCTTTTTAGCCACCGCCCGGTCGTGCACCTCCTTTTCGGCAGGCGTATTGTAGGTTGGCTGCTCGTGCGTTACCACGCTTAGCTTGCTGGCGATCTCCATCCCCCACGTCCCGAGGGCGATGGACAGGCAGAGCAGCATGAAGTTCCCTCCCCCTCCGCCCGAGGTCGTGATCATCATCGCATTTTTAAAGAAACTCGGGCGGTGGCAGACGTAGGCGAAGCGGTCGATGAAGTCCTTCGTAAGCCCGGTGACGTTTCCCACGTAGGTAGGACAGGCGACGATGATGCCGTCGGCGGCCAGGATCTTTTGCTCGATGGATGCTCTGTCATCTTTCAGCGGGCAGAGCTCTTCTCCTCGGTCCATGCACGCCCGGCAGCCCAGGCAGGTCTGCAGATTCGCATCTTTCAGGAAGAGGTACTCGACCTCCACGTCTCCGTACTGTTTCAGGCTCTCCTCGACCATTTTTGTAATACGATACGTATTGCCCTTTTTCCTCGGACTGCCCATGATCGCCAGCACCTTGAACATTGCATGCCTCGCCATTGGTACTCAAACCTGGTTACTTTTATTTGTCACTACCACACAATACCTTTATTGTAATCCATATACTTTTAGACAGGATCTAAAAAAACTGGGAATAATCAGGTCCCTTTTGGTCTGTATCCCTCAAAACTCTTTACCCACTTTTCCCCGTCCCATGTTTTGGTCGTCCAGCGTTATATGATTGGTGTTTTGAAGCACTTAAATGTTAGAAGATTTCTTAGTGTCCACTTTGAATCTGTAATCCCTGCTTCTC
>JADGNM010000147.1 GCA_017883485.1 Methanosarcina sp. | reverse complement strand
GCTATACTAAAAGGTCATTTTGTTGATATAAGGTTAATAAAATGTCCAATAGTCAAATATTATTGTCCTATATTGGCAGGGGTTCGAAATGTGCAATTATTACCTTCTGGCAGGTAGGAGAAGGATGGCAGTAGCAAAAAATATTGCCGTCACCCTATAGCTTTTGAAAGGCCGGCACTGCGCCTTACCATGTTTCCCGTGAGTCCGGTGGTCCTATGTCAATTGAGATGTCCAGCGAGACATCCTTGACACCACGCACCTTGCGCAGCTTCGCGACCGCCTCATCCTCAGATGATCCAATGATGATGCCGACCTCTTGTAGGATCTGAATGTCCTTGAGCCCGGCATCGGCTAGATCCTTGGCGATATCATGAATAGGCCGGTCGCTGCTTGCAGTAACGATCCATTTTTTTTTCATGGCCTATAATATTCCTCCTTTTAATTATCCGCTGGGGATAAATATCCGGCGGAGACGGGAGACAATATACACTTGCTAATTAAGTAGGCGCCTGCACTAATCCTTTCCCGATACAACATGGCGGGGGGGTGAGGCTGAGAGTATACGACTTCAAAATATTCCACAAATTCTTACCCCGGAGCGTCGGTTTGCTTTGCGCCCATAGTGCCGCGCAGCCAGACACATGAGGAGCCGCCATGCTCGTACCGCTCATTGAGCCATTGAGCCTCGGACGTGGCATCGAAGACAATACTTCACGGCCAGGTGCTGCAATCTCGATCTTACCGCAATTCGAGAAATATGATGGAGTGAGCGTCTGGTCGAGAGAGGCAACAGACATGATGGTCGGTGAATTAGCTGGAGCTCCTGTATCAGAGCCTGCATTCCCAGCGGCGGCAATAATCAGACAGCTTTTGTCAAGAGCTGAGGAGCCGGCAGCCGTGTATGCAGCCTGGACTGCCTCCTGACCGCTGAGAGACATATTTATCACTTCGCAACCATTGGCTATGGCCCAGTTAATCCCGGCCAGCACGCTCGCCGTCGTGCCGTTCCCTGAGTTATCGAGTACTTTTCCCACGAAGATCTGACATTCGTAGGCAATGCCGTAGCGAGGAGTGTATCTCGTAGGCTCTTTTGGACCGCAAGCTGTGCCGACAGTGTGTGTCCCATGACCATGCAGATCCTGCACCGGTTGGTCGACAAAGGTCTCAGTGGTTATCGACCGGCCAACAAAATCAGGATGCTCTATATCGAAACCAGTGTCTAGCACGGCTACTTTTATACCCGAACCACTGCGTGAACTCTGTGGTACCTTGCACTGGACCAAACCCCATGTAGCTCCAAGGACCTGGGCATCCACTTTTTGGGCATCCACTTTTTCCATTTCGTAGATCGCCCCTTTCCCGGCTTCGAGATCCTTCGCGATAGCGTTAGCTGCACTGACAAAACCGCGCATGTAATCGCTGTTATCCGCAAACACGAAATATTCAGGCTCTATGACCTCTACCGGCCCTTCGGCCATCATCTTTCCCTGGATACTAATCCCAAACTCTTGCACCACAGGACTGCTTACTAACGCGGATCGAATCTCTGGGAACACCAGGGCCTCGGCATTGCCCACATCCTGCAGTGTCACAGCCTGGTTTTTAAAGTCCCGGGCGTCCTTAATATTGAAGCCCTTGGCATCGAGTGACTTTATCCCCTGATCAACCGAGTTTTCCCGAAATGTCATGATGTATCTGCCGGTTTTGAGTATCTCTTCACCACGAGCCAGCGCCCCTAATAACAACTCTTCGATGGTGGCCGAAACTCGTACTTCACCCTTTTCCTCTTCTCCCATTTTAGACATACAATTCCCCTTTCTTGTTAATTTTTGATTTGCCTCATTAATCAAATCGGACTTACCCACCTGCGGTACAAATCAAGTAAAATAAACATCGTTAAAATTAACACCGCTGTTTGGATTTATAGTTTGAACATTTGACTGTTTAAAATTACTGATTTCTCAGAACAATCGAGTAAGTCTACTTTTTTATGAGGTTAAAACTATGTAACAGTATCCAGTAGTTCTGAATGGTATACAGTTTTTACTTGGATACCTACACTAATGACGAAAGTCGAATCGTTTCCATATTTTGCGAGTTACTATCAATAGCCCCTGCTGATCTTTTCATTTCTTCCATTTGAGCAAATTCTTTGCTATAGAACTCTATCAAACAAAATTAGAGAAATTTATTTAACCATTGGTTCGGTGGCCGGGAGGCACCAAGTAACTGCATTTGCGATATTATGCCCCTCCTGAAGGGGTTGAAAAAGGGGAACTTCTTGCGGGATATCTGAACTGACAATTGAACATGTAAAGAATTTGAATTTCCTGGATTCCATTTTCTCCAGTCCACACGTATATCGAGAAACCTTGAGAAGATCTCGATTGTAATGGATAACTTAAAGGAATTAACAAAGCAGAAGAAGTGTACAGGAAATTTGTGCGTACAGATTATTTAAAAAATGATATATTCATTCGATACAAAAAATTATAATTCATTCGATACCTTTATATATTGTATTTGCGACTTTGATTCAAATAATCAAAAATTTAAGCGCGGCGATCAGTTAAAATCTGGATTAACTATTTATATTAATATAAATAATGATTTGATTTATAGTGTTTTAAGGGGCTTCAAGATGGCAAACCGACCTCTGGATATTTTGAACAACGCACTGGATACACCTGTAATCGTAAGATTGAAAGGCGCACGCGAGTTTAGAGGCGAGCTGAAAGGATATGATATTCACATGAATCTCGTGCTTGACAATGCTGAAGAGTTAAGAGAAGGAGAAGTTGTAAGCAAGTTCAGCAGTGTCGTCATTCGCGGCGACAACGTGGTATACGTGTCTCCGTAATCTATATCAAGCAGTTCATCTATTATCGTTAAACCTCGGTGAGCAACAGGATATGTTGTGACTGGCCGTTGTGACTGGCCGCAGAGAGTAAATTCAAAAAAACAATCGCTTCGAATTATCGAATATTGCTCTAATAGATTGATCTTTATCAGGAGATTTAGGAATGAGTAAAGGTACGGCATCAATGGGAAAAAGGCAGAAGCGCACGCACGCCAAATGCAGGCGATGCGGCAGCGTTTCTTTTAACGTGCATACAAAACAATGTACTTCTTGCGGCTTTGGAAAAACATCCCGCATGAGAGCTTATAAGTGGCAGGCAAAGTGTAAGTATTAAACCTGCTTATTCCACTTTCTCTATTTTTCACCTGCTCCGGAGGTTAAAATTGAAAGAAGAATGCGGTGTTGCAGGCATAATTCTTCCAGATGACAGGCCGCAATCCAATACCGTTGCATTTAAGCTTTATTATGCCCTATATGCCCTTCAGCATAGGGGACAGGAATCCACTGGCATAATGGTGCATGATGGCAGATCCCCCAAGTCCATCAAAGGCATGGGGCTTGTGCCCGATGTATATAACAAGGATTCCCTGGGTCGGCTGGTCGGCAATGTAGGAGTCGGACACGTCCGCTACTCAACTACCGGAGGATCTAAGATAGAAAACTGCCAGCCCTTTGTCCTTAACTTCAAGGGAGGGACAGTTGCAATTGCCCACAACGGGAACCTGGTTAATGCCGCAGCACTTAAGGATGAACTGGAATGCGAAGCCCGTATTTTTGTCAGCGATTCCGACACAGAGGTAATCGGTCACCTTCTTGTTAAAGAGCTGATAAAACGTGAGCCAATAGAATCAATCAAAAATGTAATGCGCAAGCTTATCGGCTCTTATTCGATGGCTATCTTTATAAATGGCGCCATATATGCCGTAAGGGATCCTTTCGGTTTCAAGCCGCTCTGCTTCGGGGAAGTTGACGGCGGCTATGCAGTTGTTTCGGAAAGTGTCGCCCTCGACACCCTGAACGGCACTCTAATCAGGGACGTCCGGCCTGGGGAAGTAATTGTCTTCGATAGCGACGATTTTGAGAGTTTCCAGATAGGAAATGAACCTCATCCGGCACATTGTGTTTTCGAGTATATCTATTTTGCAAGGCCGGATTCGGTTATTGACGGGAAACTGGTCTATAAGATGCGGGAAAGAATGGGAAGAGAACTTGCAAGAGAGCACCCTGTTGACGCTGACATTGTTTCTCCTGTGCCTGACTCGGGAATTACCTCGGCAATCGGCTATGCCCGCGAATCATGTACCGAATATCTTGAAGGCCTGATGAAAAACCGATATATAGGACGCACATTTATCCTGCCGGGCCAGGAAATGCGTGAAACCGCAGTCCGGCTCAAGATGAATACCATCCAGGACAACATTAAAGGTAAACGCGTAGTCCTGGTCGACGACAGCATTGTCCGCGGTACGACCTCCAGAAGGATTATAGATATGATCCGGAAGGCAGGTGTGTCAGAAATCCATGCAAGGGTAGGAAGTCCTGCAATTATTGCTCCCTGCTACCTGGGGATTGATATGGCTACCCGGCAGGAACTCATTGCCTCGTATAAGACCATAAACGAGGTCGAAAGCCTTATTAACGCTGACTCCCTCGGATACCTCAGTATTGAGGGGCTTATGAAGGCTTTAGAGTGTTATGAAAAGAACATGTGTATAGGCTGTCTCACAGGTGAGTATCCTGTGGAAATCCCAGGAGAAAAATGCAGAAAGAAGCAGACACATCTGGATGACTTTACAAATACAGCTGATGACTTTAATAAACTGAAAACTCCTAAATAACACTTTTTCAACGCAATCTGTAGGGAAATTACTTTATTTTTTATTTTTTGTTTTTTCGTTTTTTCGTTTTTTCCTTTTTCGTTTTTCCCTTTTTTCTCTGCTCTTTCACTCTAATTTCCCAAGACTGTCAGATTCACCATCTGCTCCTGAGCCCATCTATTTAGGAAAAAATGCTCTCTGCCAGGTACCGAGTTCCAGTTCTCCCTGCGTAATAGGCAGGGCCTCGCTTGCTCCGATCAGTACTGCCCTCAGGTGGGCGTCAGCACAAGCTTTTCTAATGGTCCAGAATATCTTACTTTAGCCCGCTTCATTTTCGTTTACTATGATACACAAAAAAGAATTACCTGATTTCAATGCAGCACTTTACGAATTTTGCGGGAAAAGACCCTGAGACCTTATTGCTTGAGGCAGAAAATGAAATATAATCCGGAATACTACCAAGATAACGAAACTAAAACGTTATTTAATCGGATACAGACAACAGCTACAGAGTGAAGGGCTCGCCCCACAGACTGTAAAAATTTAATGACTGGAATTAAGTCATTCTACCGGACAAACGATATCGAGTTTCCCAATATCGGTAAATCTGGAATCAAGGCTCAGGTTTTGGAGAAGCACAAGGATATCCCGACTAAAGAAGACCTGCAATAAGTCATTAAAATCTATGATCCACTTGAAAAAGCTGTCTTACTCGTATGGATTTCAAGCAGACTGCAAATGAGATTATTAACCTGAGAGTCAGGGACTTCAAAAAGGGATACGACCCCGAAACAGGAATTACTACGTTAGATTTGAGGCGCAGGAAAGTAGGTTTCGATTTTGTGGCTTTCCTGAGTCCTGAAGCTTCGAAAGCTGTTCAGAATTACCTGAGTTTCAGGGGCAGGACAGAAAAGGCGGCAAAAAAACCAATGTTAGAGCAGTTGGAAAAACAGAGAGTATTTGATGACGAATGTAAATGTATTTATACTGTGTGCTATTTTGGGTTTTAATGAGCACAAGACCCCATGATAATTATAGCCTGGAGATCTTAAAAGTTGAAACTGCAGAGTTTAATAGAATTCTTGAGTTAGAAACTACTAGACTTGAAAAATTAAAAAGAATTTGGATAGTGTTATTATAACACTATTTTTTTATTCCTTTCTTTGATTCCAGGTTGCTTCTTTTTTATATCTTTGGTAATAGGTTCTATTGGCTTTAATGGTTTTAAGTCTATGTTTAGTTTATTCGTTTTTATACCCCCGTTTTCTTTTAATTGTATACATGGGTTTAACACATAAATAATTTCTGACATTTTAAGAACAAAAATATTGTGTTGAAATTTACTTATGCAGATCACAGGTACATGGTTTGACAGTTTAAATAAGATTCGAAACAATTAAATATTTTATTTACTGTTTAATTATTGTTTATTATTTTTTTAAAGGGGGTTACATTATGACTAAAGAAATAGATGAACGTGATTTTAAACCATTGATACGTAATGTTAAAGCCGCAACATCTGCAGTTCTTGAGAGACTTGCTATTGATAGCATTGACAAAAATACCGAAAATCAACTTATTCATATATGTCTAAATGATGCTAATTGTGTGTACGGCTTCTACAATATGGAATACCTTGAAAATAAAATCGAATGCGAACTTTTGGACATTTATAATACAAATCCTCACACATAAACTGGTTTTTTCCTCTTTTCTTTTAATGGTTAAAAAGTCCTTTTTATCCCGTCTTCAATAGCTTTGTTTATTTTCGATAGCTAGATAGGAGGGGGATAAATGGGACTACTAATGTTACATTGTCTTTAGCAACTTGCAGATAGATGGGGAGCAGCAACTACAAATATATCTCAAAACTTGCTAGAAAAAGAGACTAGTGTCGCAACAATTTAATTATGGAACATAATATTTGGACAGCTTCTCATCAGCATTCTTCTTCGTAAACTTCCAGTTTATTTTCTTTTTATTCTC
>JADGNM010000146.1 GCA_017883485.1 Methanosarcina sp. | reverse complement strand
AGAAATTTGAGATGCCATCTCTGGCTCAATTAATCAGGGAAAGAAGTTCATCGAATTGAAAGTAAAAGGTTTTCACTCAATTTGAAGAGGATACTCTTTCACCCCTTTTATTCTTCACTTTTTATCCCCTCTATTGTGCTATTTCTCTTCTGCATCTTCTGTTGAATTTCAGTTGAAAAATGGACAACGAAAATTATATTTATCCTATATATCTTTTGCCAGCGAGGATTCAAGTTCAGAAGCAAAAATTCTCAACCCATAACCATCAAGAGCTAACCTGTGCAGTAAAAGCAAAATCCTGCTGGAAGTTTTAAATATATAGAACCGTTAATGGAATCTGATTTATTCTCTGAGATTTGGTTCTCACATTTCTCAGTTAGGAGAAACAGCTGTGAATGACTGGATGATTTCAATCCTTATCCTTTTCCTTGCCCTGCTTGCAGTTTACCTGCTCCTGAAATATATCCAGCTAAAAGGCAGGGTCGAATTCCGAGCCCGAGAGATGTATGAAGTCTGGCAAGCAAGGGAGATGGACCGTCAGGTCTCAGAAAAAGCCGATACTCTCTTTCGGACCTGGAAACTTGACGAGGAGAAAAAAATCCGCCAGGACGCAGTTAAGAAAAGTGAAGCTGTTATCCGGGGCAAGGTCACTGAGCACCTCATCCCTTATTTCCCTCATTTTAAGTACAATCCTAAAGATGCACGCTTCCTCGGTACCCCTGTGGATCTCATCGTCTTTGACGGTCTTTCCGAAGGAGAAATAAATAAAGTGGTCTTTATTGAGGTCAAATCCGGAAAAAACTGCACTCTCTCGAAAAGGGAACAGCTTGTAAGGGAGTGTATCGACAGAGGAAAAGTAAGCTACGAGATCATTCACAATAGGGAATAACAGTTGAGTCTTAGCAGGAATCTTCTGGTCAGTTGTCAGAATCTCATCCCCAAATAGTCCATTTCTAATATCAGTTTTTCGAGGCATCTTATTTAGATTTCGATTAAAACCTGAAGTGTGTAAGGATGTTTTACCGGATTAAACGGAGTGTAGCCTGAAGAACTTAGAATTTTAGATCCAGTTTATTAATCCTGAATAACACTAACAATAAATTGAGAAACTTGTTGCTTGTTAAGAAAATAATTAACTCAAAAAATGCTCTCATTTGTAAAAAAATTTATTTGAATAGGTTACTACCTAAACTTGCTATTCTACTCGTTTTTTTGCATCGAAACTTAACCACAGGAAACTATATAACGTGTTAAGCCATAGAGTATAAATACTCAACTTTTGCTCTAAATATACACAGAAGATTGTGTATTCATGCAAGTTTAGAGTGAGATTCACCTGCCCCTCATAAACCCCTGAAGCGCTTTAGATAAATTTAAAGAAAAATAATTCTCAGGTGGTACAATGGAACTTCACCCGCTTCTATCTCAGCTCGACAACACAGATCTTGAACGATATATGAATGCATGCAAAGAAGATTTAATAAATTTCCTCGAAGATCTCGGTCTCAGTAATAATTTGGCCTTGCAAGTGCTTGAAGATGTGCGAACCTCCCTCTCCTGAAAAACAGGATTTTTCCTTTATGGCCTTCAGACAAATAATTTTTCCGGGTGGTTCAACTGACAGACCTCACATTCCGGTTGGTTAAACTTAATGTAAAATTATTCAAATATAATTAAGTGCGACGTTTTCTTTAAGTTTCTTTTTGACAATGCAATGTTTTATTTATTTCAGTTCGTCTGTCATTAGTTGATTAATAAATCCTTGTGAAGATAATTTCATAAAAACGTAAAAACGTCAGTCATGTATTAGTGGACGATCATTATGCACACTAGTTTGTAATATATCATAGTAGCCTACGTTGTCGAATGACGCATGGTATATGTCTGACTCGAAGCATAATAGCCGATGATCTCGACAGCCTGGCACCCTCGTTTCCTATGCTCATCTCTATATTTTGCATATTCCTATTGCCACAGAGTCCCTTCCAGATTTTCGGGCTTCAAATTCTCCATTCCTGCAAATAGACCGGGCTGTAATCCGTTATTGTAGTAAGTAACCGAAGTGACCACGAGCTTTCGCACAAGATCCGGGTACTGGATGGCGATATACAAGCGATGCCTGCTCCCATGCTATAACCGAAGATGTCGGCATTCTCGATATTGAGCTGCCTGAGAAGAGAGACTGTATCGTCTGTCATTTGCTTTATGGTCAGCAGGTGATCGATATCTTCCGTGTGCCCATGGGCCTGCCGCTCTATTTCAATGATCTGCCGGTTTTTGTCATTTTCTGATTGAGTTACATTGCTTATTGAGTGCTCTTTATTAAGTTATTGTTGCTCATACGCTTGTCTCAATGTTTTAATGTCAATTTTACTCATTTGCAGCATTGCTTCCATAACTCTTTGAGACTTTTTCGGATCGGGGTCGCTTAACATCTCCCCCAGAACAGTGGGGACGATTTGCCATGACAAGCCGTATTTATCTTTAACCCAACCGGGGCCTTGTTCTTCTCCGCCTTCAGATAGCTTATCCCACAGCTCATCCACTTCATCCTGCGTCTCGCAGTTGACAAAGAATGATATGGCTGGCGAAAAGGTGAATTGCGGACCTCCGTTTAATGCAATGAACTCTTGTCCTTCGAGCTGGAATGTCGAGGACATTACCGTTCCCTTTAGGCCGGGTCCTGCCTCCCCATAGCGCATAATGCTCAAGACCTTTGAATTCTTAAAAATTGAAGTATAAAAATTCATCACCTCCTCAGCTTTATTATCAAACCACAGGAATGGGATGATTTTTTGCATATATATTTCCCTGCTGGACGGTTCCTTGATTCGAGTAGTCGTATATTCGTAGTCGCCTGTCTTATCATCGCCTTCCGGCCATTGCCAGCGGCCCATAATGGTGTCACCGTCCTTGCTGAATATCCCGCGGCTAAAATTGTCCGAGCCTTTGTCTCCGAACCAGTACCAAAAAGTGTCACCTTCGATTTCGTAGGTGTATGTAAAGTTGCCGCCGTTGCTTTCCATTAAATGCGAACGCAGTGTCCGGGTATCCTCGTCATAGCCGGTATATTCGATACCCGTATGTCTTTCGCCGTCATAAGTCAGATCGAAGTGCTGGATAAGGAAGAAACCTCCTTCCATCCACTCGTATATATATAGTATAGCCGTAAACCTTCGGGCCGGATATTTTCCACTTACCTATCAGGCGGTCGAGTTTCTTTAGCGCCGGGTATGGTGTTTCAGGTAATTTGTCCCAAATTTCGTTGTTATTATCTGCCATATCGATTTCCCCTTGCTATTATTGTGTCTTTATCCAAATTCTACTTTTGCATCTTTTCCAACAACTCATCGAGACTATCAGCGATTTTTCCTTTCCCTATTATGGTTAATTAATAATCTGGAGCCTTATTATTCGCTACCTTTAATCCGGACTTATTTTTCTTCTACATTCAATGCTGATTATTTTCATTTTTTATTACAAAATATTCACATGTGTTTTTCCATAAACGTGAAGAAATTCTATTTTATATAGCGAACTCTGAGACTATTGTTGAGCATGTAGAGTTTTGAGATTAAATGGAATAATGTCGAAGAAGTTTGCACCTGAATGTTTTTTTAATCAGAGTATCATATTAGTCATATATTACAAACTCCACCTGTAGCTGGAAAAATATCATAACAAGACGCTCCAGTGGATACCGATTAGTGGCACGCCGCTGAGCTTTAATTTTTAGGCCGCAGCTTTTAAAGTTAATTGATTCAGGAGGAAACAAAATGATACTAAGTTTAGTTTTGATCGAAGGACAAAACGTGAGCGAAGAGGCTCTAAGGAGTCTTTCTCTGGTGAACGCCAAACAATTGGTTGTCGGAGACGCATATGGATTCGGCGTGATTCTGCATATTGCTGCGGTAACCCCTGTAGACCTTGGCAATGCCCTCCGTGATTTTGCACAGGTTCCAGGCGTTACTGGAGTAATGACACTGGCGCTTCGGATCACGTAGAGGTGATCGATAAAGTGGTCCTGGCGGTCTTATAGTCTGTCAGGTGCCCAGAGCGGTGGCGATTATTCGCTGTCAAACGACAGCTCACTGTCTGCAAAAGATATGGTGAATATCAACTCCGATGTACGGCCAACCCGCGTATTAGTGGGAATACAAAGTCATCTTTTCCGAACACCTTTATGTACAACCCACCCACGAGGGTAGTGGGCCTGTCACCAGTGAGCTGAGACGTTGGCTAAAGATTAACATGAGCGTTCTAACTGGCTTTCAATATCCTCTCAACCGTATTCCAGCTTCTTGTTGTAATACCTTTCCCGAATTCTTTATCAAGCAACTGCATTAAAGAGGGTGTTTTTGCGTCCGAAAGATCCGCAACGCTGCAAACAGCGCCATTAAAAATCCCCAAAATCGTATAGCCTTTTCCTCCTGACGGAAATCTAAAATTTTTATTTGGTTTCCCTTTTATAAACGTTACATAGGGTCTGATGTGTGTGGTTATCTCAGTAGCTTTGAACGGATTTAAAAGCACGAGTTTGTGAAGGTCGTCAATTGTACGGACAATAACTTCGCTCTGAAAGCCTATTGCCAAGGGAAGAACTTCTTCTATTTTTTGTTCCAATGTATTCTCATATGTGGAGCTTTCAAAAAGTACGTTCCCGCTGGCAAGGATTGTCCTGACATTCTCAAAACCAAGATCCTCAAAGGTCTTTCGTAAAACCTCCATTTTTACCGTTGGGTTCTTGCCGCTATTAATGCCTCGCAAAAAGGCCACATATTTGTCATGAGCTACATATTTTTTCATAATTATTCAACGAGGACCGCAGGTTTTCCTACAAACTTTCCATATCGAGCAATCTCCGATTCTAATGCCTCTTGCTCGTCTTTGTTCAAATCCCGAAACGGATTTAGCCTGATTTCAATTGTATTTTTCTTCAAAGCTTTATTCCAGGTACCTGCCACCTTGCCGTTTAAAATGATGACTGCTGTCAAAGCATTACCCATTGAAATCATTCTCTCAATGTCTCGCGCTTCACTTAGATCACCTCTGTCTTTATAAGCAATCGTGTATTCATCATAAATTGATAGTAAAAATGCGGATGGTATCTTCGGTGTTGTTACTTCTGTTTGAGCAGAGAACCAATAATAGGTTTTGCCATCAAGCGTTGCCTGCTCTAAATCTGATTTGATTAAATCGAGGGCAACTCTCGCGTCTTTAATGGCAAGTCCCGACCACCAGGAAAAGTCTTTCAGTTGGGCTGGCCCGTGACTCATAAAATAATTGAGTGCGAGTTTGGCAAGAGCCTGTTCTCGACTTAGCTTTTTTACTTTTCCCACGCGTTCTTCCAGAAGTGCATAGGTAAATTGTTTTCCGCGTCTTGGTCCGCTGCAGATTAATCCTTCCAGCTCTGCCCAGGTGATAATATGAGCCAGACGTTGAACATTGGTCTCGATACCTATCTTCGTCAATATCGCCTTAAGCTCTTGCCGGGTGAGATATGTATGGCCTTGCAGTGCTTTGACAATTGCTTCATTGCTTTTTGCAAACAGAGAGTCATCGAGCTCGAGTTTCCGATTGTAGTGTGCAAGGAGTGCTTTTACTCGCGGTGCAGTCAGCTCAAGCATCCAGCGGATGTCCTCAGGCACGACAAAATGCCAGGTAGGACGCATCACATGAGTGCGCAGGATCGTACCTTCGTTGAAAGCTTTTTCAATGTCTTCGTCAGTTGAATTTTCAATACGGAGCCCGAGCGCCCATTTAGCAGCAGCAAAGTCTTGTGCCTGGACTGCACCTAAGTGTGAAACCGCATCATCTGCGCTTTTAAACGGAGAGTGGCTTAAACCAGTGTTATAAAGACGCAGTTTGAGAATTTCCGAGGCGTTCATTTCCTTTAATCCTGTTTCCTTTTAATTCTGGTTATTGGTCAATTGGACGTCAGTCAATTTGCTGTTAGTCAATGGGATGTTTAAAATGCCAGTTAGTCGATTGCTGAAATAGGTGTGCTATATCCAGAACCTTGTTCTCACCCCACCGTGGTCCGACGATTTGCAAACCTAACGGCAAGCCGTTTTTGTCAAACCCGCACGGGACGCTTATTGCGGGCAAACCATAGTAATTGCAGAAGAACGTATTATCGGCAGAAACCGCCTGTGCCCCACCTGCCTTGGCGTCCCTAATGGTTGGCGTAATATCTGTTGTGGTAGGCAGTATGAGAACGTCAACATCTTTGAATAGTTTATTTGAAATCGTCTTACGATCTTCGTCTATGTTTTTGATGTTGAATTCTGGAAAATTGAGTGGCACATCAATATAGGCAGTATTACATCCCAAAGAATGGAACGTCTCGACAACCTTTACGAAAGCCTTCCTCACTTCCTCCGTTGCCTTAAAGTTACTAACAATACCTATCTCAGGACATTTCATTGTGCCAAAGACCGAAGTGTAGTCGGCTTGAAACTTTCCTTCTCCTGCTCTGGGGGTCGCGAGTACACTTAACAGGACGGCTGCATCCTCTACCGCGCGGGTTGTAAAAGCGGCATGCGCAATTTTAAGAATAGTCTCATCAACCGGCTCGCCTTCCAGAACTCCCTTTATTACTTATCAGCCCATATGTTGCTTTAAATCCTGTTACACCGCATCATTCCGCAGGCAGCTCGATTTCAGCAATGCCGCCA
>JADGNM010000145.1 GCA_017883485.1 Methanosarcina sp. | reverse complement strand
TAAATGATGAAAATTCAAATGATGAAAATTCAAATGATGTAAATTCAGATGATGTAAATTCAGATGATGTAAATTCAGATGATGTAAATTCAGATGATGTAAATTCAGATGATGCAAATTCAGATGATGTAAATTCAAATGATTAGAAAATAAATACCGAAAATTCAAATGCAAAAAACTCGGATGCAAAAAACTCGGATGCAAAAAACTCGGATGCTAAAAACTCGGATGCTAAAAACTCGGATGATAAAAACTCGGATGCTAAAAAATCGGATGCTAAAAACTCGGATGCTAAAAACTCGGATGCTAAAAACTCGGATGCTAAAAACTCGGATGCTAAAAACTCGAAAGCTAAAAACTCGAAAGCTAAAAATTCGAAAGCTAAAAATTCAAATAATGGAAAAACAAGCACTGGAAATACAGATACTAGAAACCCAACTATTCTAGATTCAACTAACATAAATTCGAACACTGAGAATTCGAACACAGAGAATTCGAACACTGAGAATTCTAGCAGTATGAATTCTGGTAACGAGAATTCTAGTAATGCAAATTCTAGTTATGTAAATTTCAACAATGTGAATTCCAGCAATATAAATTCAAGTACTGTGAATTCAAGTACTGGAGAAAAAATGGGGGGCAAGAGTTCTATTTCCGGTTCCAGCGTTATGGGAAACAGTTTTTCCAGAGAGCCAGCCAGCAATGTCGCTTCCAAGGAGCTTGCCACCAGAAATGTTATAAGTGGTAACCATCTAGAATATGATTTCCTGTATAACAGTACTTGCATCATGTATATCGAATATGATGCATTAAGAACGTTTCTGAAGACAACAACAACTGTAGAAGAACTCAAAAGCAAGTCTACATTTGTCCCGGAAAGTCCTTTCGGAAAAACATATAAATTTCTAAATATCTGGGTAGGAGAAAAAGGAGGAGGGCTTTCTCCATCCCTTAAAAATGGATTAATAGGGTTCAAAGTTGAAAAAACATGGATTAACAACAACAGTGTCAACGAATCCCTTGTAAACCTCCAGTGGTATAATAAAAGTTGGGAACCGTTACCTACCGAAAAGGTCGGAGAAGATAATAATTATTCATATTTTAAATCCATAAATCCTGGCTTTTCCTTCTTTGCAATAACTGAATATACGGAAGTAGTCGGTGAAAATGCAACTGAAGTCGGAGCAAAATTGCAGGATACTATAGGAAACTTAGCAATTGCTGGAAATAAAGCCCTAAATGGAAGTGCAGATAATAGTACAGCACATGCAGCGAGGGGAGCATCTAAAATATTTATGGCAATCTGTCTGCCCGTATTCCTGATCCTTGTAGGATACTTAGTAGTCAAGAAAAAGATCTAAAAAACTTACCTTTTTTTCTTTAGCCTGAATACAGGTGCTTAATTTATGTTTAGCAGCATCGGAAATCGAACTAATATACTTGAAGCAGCATCGGAAATTGGACTATTATACTTGAACCAAAATGATAGGCCTTCCGGTATAACATGAACTTCTTCACATAACAGACACAAACAAATGAAAGTACTTACTCTGGTCTTCGCTATTTCGCAAAGGCAAAAAGCAAGTAGAGTCAATAATCGTTGATTGTCCTTTGTCCCATATAGGAGTCTTTTTCAAGGGACTCAGCTTCTACAGCTTCAGGGACTGCCTCCCTTATTCCTATCTGCTTAAATAATCTTTCCGATATCTTCGGCCCTAGGAGAGCAGCCACTTTTTCCGGAGCGGCAACTGCAAGGTCAGCTGTTGACCTGAAGCCTGCTTCGTAAAGTTTCCTTGCTCTCACGCGCCCTATGCTTCTGATATCGAGCAACTCCGTTAATTCCGGACCTGCTCCGTAATGGATCCTCTTTTCAAGTTCCGAAGCTTCTTTTCCTCCTTTGAGGTCAAGTAAGCGGGCAAACTGTGAGGTCACGTGCATGATCCACTCGGAAATATCTGCGATTGCATGTATATCGCCTTCCCCTATGCCGAAATTCGAACAAAGCTCGTTTTCAGGCTTTTCACGGATCCATTCCATGAGCAGAAGAGAGGTTTTCACTTCACCCAGAAACCATTCGTATTCTGCAATATTGAAGGGGCTTGGGATCTTTACGAACTCGCCTGCATGTGTCATTACATAATCATTTACTTCCTGATAGTCCTCCCTTCTCATATAGAGCAGGCGCATGTCAGGGGTGCTGCAGATAAGGTGTAGAAGGGTAAGCTCGGTTAGGGTTTTTGCTTCTCTCAGGCCCTTTACAATGAGGGCGGCAGACAGAGGATCTATATATAGTCTCGAGACAAGCTTTCCAAAACTCGTAGAGAGAAGGGTATCTGTGTTCTCAAGCATTCCTTCTTGCCGCAAAAAGCCAAGGCATTCTTCAACAACTGTAGAAAGTCCAAAGTTTGAGTACTGGAAAGCGAAAAATGTTGCCTCCAGAAAATCCATAAGCTCTTCCTTTGTTCGTGCAAAACCGTTGGAGATTGTAGAGAGTACATGAGTCCTGAGGGCGTTTTCGGTTCCGAGCTTAGACCAGATATCTTCGGCCTCGGCTTCTATATAATTCTCAAAAAGGAAAACAAACTCTTCATATGATCTGGCAAGGAGCACAGCTTCCCCATAGGGGTCAAGCCTTGGCCTTCCTGCCCTGCCTGCCATCTGCTTGTACTCGAGTACGGGGATAGGCTGCATTCCTTCTTCAGAGGAATAACGCCGGTAGCTTCTGATAATTACTCTTCTTGCAGGCAGGTTGAGCCCGGCTGCGAGGGTGGGAGTACTTGAAATCAGTCTGATTCTTCCCTTCCTGAACCCGTCTTCCACAAGCTCTCTTAAAGGTGTAGTAAGGCCTGCATGGTGAAAAGCTGTCCCTGAACGGATGCAGGATGCAAGAACTGTTGCGATATCAGTTTCACTGTTTTCGAGGACTTCGTCTGCTATCCCGGCAAGGGCTTCATTATCTTCGGCTAACAGGGTCTTTTTAACAGTTGAAGCTGCTTTCTTGGCAAAAGCCATGCAGTTTTTCCTGCTGCTCTCGAAAACAAGGCACTGCCCCCCTTCCCTGAGGGTATCCAGCGCAAGGTTTACGGCTTCATCTTTTGTGGACTGCGCAACAGGTTTTTCTTTATCCTTGCAATAAAAAGTCCTATTAAACAATACTCCTTCCAGAAGTTCGGTAGGCCTCCATTCACTAACTACAAGTTCGGCGTCCAGCCAGGCTGCAAGCTCGTCGGCATTTCCAACCGTTGCAGAGAGTGCCAGGATCTGGCAGGACGGATTCATTTTCCGAAGCTTTGCAAGAGTTATCTCAAGAGTAGGTCCCCTCTCCGCAGAATCGATGAGATGTATCTCATCTGCCACAACAACTGAGATTTCCTGCATCCAGGCAGTCCCGTTCCTGAGCAGGGAATCGGTTTTTTCTGATGTGGCTACAATTATATCATTTATCCCGAGTCCCTCGTCATTGAGGTCGTAATCCCCTGTCGAAATCCCTACCCTGATCCCAAGTTCGGAAAACTCCCGAAACCTGCTGAACTTTTCAGAGGCAAGAGCCCTGAGGGGCACGATGTAGAGAGCCTTTCCTCCTTCCCGGATAGATTTCAACATTGCAAGCTCGGCAAGCAGAGTTTTTCCTGAGGCGGTCGGGATTGCAGCAAGCAGATTTTTTCCTTCAAGCAGCCCTTTTTCAACTGCTTCAGCCTGGGGGGGATAAAGTTCCAGAATCCCGGAGTCAAGATAAAAACTTTTTACTTCATCGGGCAGATCGAGACTTTCTATCATCATTGAAAACCAGAAACTCACGCATAAGATAAAAAGCTATTTTCAAAAATCTTCAGTCGCTTGCCGAATAATAGTAATTTCCGCTTTCCTTCTGTTCCCGGTCAAGCCTTGAACCAATGTTGTTAACGCGTGGGCGCCTCGTCTCTTCGTCTCTACGGAAGGTTATGCCCAGGTTTTTCAGGAATTTATTCATCCCGTTCTCCATACTGAACGGGCCATGGGCTTCACCGTATATCGTTGGTTCGCCTTCGAAGACCATCAGACGCTGGCTCAGCATATCTATCATGTAGATATCGTGGTCTACAACAAGAGCTGTCTTCTGGTTGTTTTCCGCAAAACGGTTCAGGACTCTTGTGACCATGGAACGCTGTTCGACGTCCAGGTGAGCACTTGGCTCGTCAAGAATATAAAGGTCGGCTTCCTGGGACAGGCAGGCTGCAATTGCAACCCTCTGCAGTTCTCCGCCGCTCAGGTCAGTAATCAGGCTGTCATAGATGACTTCAAGCTGGAGGGGATTTGAAATTTCAACTTCATAATAGCTTGTTCCGAACCGTTTTGTAATGCCGCGCAGGAGTTCCTGTACAGTCAGCAGAGTATCGGCTTTTATATACTGAGGCTTATATGAGATTTTGACTTCGATTCCAGGGTCTCCTTCATCAGGTTTTATTTCTCCTGCAAGGACCTTTACAAAGGTTGATTTTCCTATCCCGTTAGGGCCTACTATCCCCAGCACCTCTCCTTCTCGAAGGCTTCCGCCAGTGGCCTTCAGGCAGAAGCCATCCCCGTATTTCTTCAAAAAACCGTTAAATGTGACCATGGCCTTAATCTGTGATTCTTCTCTTGGGGGGTGAACCTCAAACTTAATGGCTTCAGGCCGTATCCTGATGTTTTCTTCAGGCAGATAGCCTTTAAGGTACTGGTTAATTCCTACACGTACACTTTTCAGGAGGGTGACCACACCGAAGCCTGCAGGCTCTCCATAGACAATATGTACCACGTCTGCAAGCATATCCAGGATTGCCAGGTCATGCTCGACAACAAGCACTGCCCTGTCTTTTGAGAGCTTCTGAACCAGGCGGGCAACATTAATCCTCTGGTAGATATCAAGGTAAGGGCTGATTTCGTCAAAGAAATAGAACTGGGCATCTTTTGCCGCACAGGCTGCAATCGCTACCCTCTGCAGTTCCCCACCGCTTAATTCTGCGATTTTTCTATCGACTACGCCTTTTAAATTCAGGTAGTCGATAAGGTCGTTTAAGACTCCTCGCTCATCGGTTTTTTCGAGCAGTTCGGAGGTTTTGCCTTTGAAAGCCTTGGGAATCAGGTCCACATACTGAGGCTTCTGGGAGACCCGGATTTTTCCATCCACTACAGCCTTGAAATAGTCATGGAGTGCCGTGCCGGCATAATGTTCAAGCACAGTATCCCAGTCGACTTTTCCCTGTCCGAAGTTGGGGATCAGGGCTCCGGAAAGTATCTGTACGGAAGTACTCTTTCCTACTCCGTTAGGGCCAAGGATACCGGTTACTTTTCCCACCCTTGGTACAGGCAGCCCGAAGAGGATAAAACCGTTTGACCCATATCTATGAGTGGGTTCTTCAAGAGCTTCGGGAAGCCCTATAATCATAATGGCTTTAAAGGGGCATTTGTTAATGCATATCCCGCAGCCTACGCAAAGCTCCTCAGAGATGGCGGGCTTTCCGCTCTCCCCAAAAACAATTGTTTCATCCCCTGTTCTGACCCTGGGGCAGTACTTTTCGCATTCTTTGCTGCACCTTCTGGGCTGACATCTGTCTTTATTAAGTATAGCTATTCTCATAATTGTCCCCAAAAATCACGTTTTTTCTTTGAGATTATTTTTCCCTTTGATTTGTTAACAGATATGTTATTTATGAAGTATTATTTATGAAGTGCCTGTTTTGATTTCAGGCATGACCGGGCGTAACAATGTAAATCTTTGTTATGGTAAAGAGCAACTACCACAGCAGAGCAATATGATACGCAATAGTATCAACTGAAGGGCACATTGTGCATACGGCAGTTATGGCTTATCAAATGCCTTCTCTGGTATATGAACCGTTGGACTATTGACAGGCATGAAGCCACAGTCATGCAAGAGTTTAACGAAACAAACAGGTAAAAGCTGAATTGACAAAGTTGAATGATAATAGCAAAGTGGCAAAATCGATTTCAAACGAGATAGTGTAAAAAGGCCCTTCAATTTGAAGAAAGACTTACTTAAAGAAGGCTTTACCCCAGAAACGGATAACACAATGGAGTAAATCTTTTCCTTGATATGCGCATCTTAAACATCGTTCCTTGAAAATGGAACCAAACCAGAAAAAATTAAAAAGACTCTAAATAATTCCATTTACATGAATTTGGCAGTAAAAGTCGACAAATTTTGCCACCTGGAATCAGCACCATAGATAACTTTGTAAATTCATGACTGCTAAATCTTTGTATATTACTATCCGGACATATGTCAAATTTTGCCGTGAAAAGTACACAAAAATGGAAACTAGAAATCAAATTGCGGACGGCCACCCTACCTTAAAAGGTAGGGTATGCAAGGGCCGTCCGCTGTTATTTCGGGAATAGTTTAGTGTTCTTAAACAAAACTTTCGTAATATAGAATAGCATTCACAACTCCAGTACTTCGCTAATTTTCATTTCTGCATAATCGAGGCAATTCGATACCTTTATATAGGGTAAAAATGCCTCCTTATATCTCTTTTACTATCTAAGCATGTATATAGTCCTAAAATTGGGTTAAAGTCAAAGGAATGTATTGATTTCGTATTACAACCTCTCAAAAACCATGTAACCATCAAGGTCAATGGTTCTCTTACAAGTGAAGACATTTTTCGTACTGTTGTGAGTATGGCAGTCGACAAGAATTCTGTTCACTCTGTTTCAA
>JADGNM010000144.1 GCA_017883485.1 Methanosarcina sp. | reverse complement strand
AAAAACATTTCTTTATTTTTTATTTTTAGCCTTTATTATATTGTATGGCCGATTTAAATGTCGACATGTTTATATTGTTTACAATGTTATATTATTTTACTTTATTTATTATGCTTGAATAAATTGGATAACTCAAAGAATTCTTACCAGGAAAATAAATTTTTTGAGTAAGCACATAACTTTTTCTTAAATGGATGGGGGAATTAGAATGAATAAATTAACTTTCTTAACGTTAGCTTTTCTCATTTTAACATCAATTTCCAGTATAGGAACCGCAACTGAAATTATAGTCCAGCCGGGAAGCTCAATACAGGACTCAGTTAATAGCGCGACTTCAGGCGACACCATAATCGTGAAACCCGGGACTTATACGGAGAATCTCAAAATAACTAAAGATAACCTTACAATCAGGTCAGAATCCGAAAATTCTGATGATGCGATAATTAAAGCCAGGAACAAGACTGCTCATGTGTTCCTCTTACAGGCAGACAAAGTAAAAATTGAGGGGTTTAAAATTAGTGGATCAATCAAATACGGCTACGCAGGGACCTGTCTGTCTTCGTGCACTGATTGTACAGTTGAGAGCAATAAACTATCGAACAATTCTGTTGGGATCTATCTTTTGAATTCAAAAGGTAATACGATCTCAAAGAATGCCGTTTCTGATAGCGCGCGGGGAATTTATTTAAACATCTCAGAAAACAATAAACTTTCAGGAAACAATGCTACGAATAACAGAGAGTACGGGATTGCCTCGCAAAATTCCAACGGCACCCTCCTCTCAGGAAATCTGGTTTTTGACAACGCGCGAGGAATTTATTTCGGCCGTTCTGACGGCAACACACTCACAGGCAATACTGTCCGAAACAACAACGTATACGGTCTATATATTTGTGGTGCCAGCGACAGGAACACTATTTACAATAATTACTTTAATTGCACATTTCGAACCCTGGCACTCTTGTACCACTATGATATACTAAAAGGTCATTTTGTTGATATAAGGTTAATAAAATGTCCAATAGTCAAATATTATTGTCCTATATTGGCAGGGGTTCGAAATGTGCAATATGAAAGCATATGAGAGAAAGTAATATCAACAGATCAGGAAAACTTTCTTACATCCTCCTTACTTTACAGCAGGTAGTGGCTATTCCGGTCTCGCGGCTAAAACCGACCCCATAGCAGTGGTTTTACAAAGCTTAAATTTTTACATCAGATAAGCCCACTAACAAATGTTATTATCATAAGAAGATAAATTATTCAATGATAAATACTTATGGAAACAAAGTTTATGAACTAAGATCACTAAATTCTCAAACATATAGAAAAAATCAACCTACTAAGCCTTAAAAACAAGAAAAAGCCTTCTATACTGTCTCCAGTATATTTATAGAAAAATCTATTTACAGAAAAGATAAAGTTCTTTTAAAAATAAAAAAATTGGCAAACTCTAAGGAGAAAACTGTGCAAAAATTATACCAAATCCAATAGAGAAGAAAGTAGCCATAAAACATATCATTAGAGGGTAAATTCCCATATCCATAGAGTCTGTCGAAAAACGATCCTTTCTGTCTGAGACCAGCATCATTTCCTTCATTCCGAAAAGAGCGATGAGTCCAAGGATCGCAATCTGATAATATGTAGGGACTCCAAAATCTGTATAGAGAAAACAGATACCTGAACCGGGAAAAGTACTTCCCGCTATAAATCCTCCAGTTCCTATTGCAAATGTAGAAAGCATTACAAATCCCCAAGATCTCTATAAAATAATTGTCAGAGCATATACTAAATTCTAACTGTAGAACATATTAAACAGTTAAACTATATAAATATATGAATAGAGACGGAAGTGTTAAATATGTTAAATTCTATGGACTTGCTATTTCCTGAGGCTTAGGGCAAAGATGGAAGATAACGATTGGCCGAAGCCAGGTAATTAAGCGAGAAATATAGAATACGAAGGCTCTGCCGGCTATTCTCTGATAATATAAAAAAGTGCAACATATTAATAATAAAAGGAAGATTATTGAAGGGTTTTCGATGTATACAAAGAATAGAATACTTGTGACAGGAGGAGCTGGCTTTATAGGTAGCTACCTTGTTGATCGCCTTATAGAGAAAGGGAACATCATTACTGTTTTTGATAATCTGAGTTCGGGAAAAATTGAATTTATAGAGAAACATCTTGAGAATCCGGATTTTACATTGATAAAAGGAGACTTACTTGACCATAAGGAAATAGAAAGAGCTTGCAAAGATATCGACTACGTTTTCCATGTAGCTGCTAACCCGGATGTCAGGCTTGGGACTTCTGATACCAAAGTCCATTTTGATCAGAACATTTTGGCAAGCTATAATCTTCTGGAAGCGATGAGGAAAAATAGCGTTAAAAAGATTGCATTTACTTCCACCTCTACGATTTACGGAGAGGCGCATATAATGCCTACTCCGGAAAATTATGGTCCTCTTATTCCTATATCTTTATATGGTGCTTCCAAACTTGCATGTGAAGCTCTTATTACCTCATATTCTCATACATTCGATATGCAAGCCTGGGTCTTCCGTTTTGCAAATATCGTCGGCACTCGGAGCACTCATGGGATCATTGTCGATTTTATAAAAAAGTTGCGCGAAAATCCCACCCAACTGGAAATTCTGGGCGATGGCAAGCAGGAAAAGTCCTATTTGCACGTTTCGGAATGCGTAGATGCGATATTGTATGCAATAGAGAAAAGCAAAAAAGATGTAAACATTTTTAATATTGGCTCAGAAGATACTATCAGTGCCACCAGGATAGGAGATACGATTGTAGAAGAGATGAGACTTTCTGGTGTAAGGTTTACCTATACCGGAGGAAATCGGGGCTGGAAAGGCGATGTTCCGAGGATGAGGTTAGATATAGAAAAACTCAAAGCCATAGGATGGAAGCCTGTTTATACTTCGGAGAGGAGCGTGAGGGAAACCGCGAGGGCATTAATTAAGGGAGATTAACAATTATCTCTTTTTGATGAAACTCGGAAGAAAAGTAAATCTATAATTTAGTCCTCTTGAGCGCAGCGAAGCGTAGCGAAAAGGACAGCGGGATCCCGAATCGCAATTAGGGATTAGAATCGCGGAGGAGTAAATTTTTTTACAAGAGAGATTTCGTGTTTGCTGAAGCCACCTATTATAAACATTAAAAAAATATAGACAACAATTCCCATACCTGCTATTCCGAAAAGTTCATAGACGTTTGAAATTATGAAATGGGAAACAAATAGATACATAACCAGCGAGGAAAAAATACTTTTTACAATGTCATAAAGGTACAGATGGAACACAAAATGTTTCATAGATACATAAATACAGAGCACAATCATCAAAAAATAAGAAATCAAGGTTGAAATGGCAGCTCCACCAATGCCGATAGAAGGTATCAGCAAAAGGTTAAGAAGTACATTAGAGACCGCGGCAACAATATTGATGTAGGTTATATATCTGGTTTCTTTGACAAGGAAGATAACATTGACAAAAATTTGAAAGATGCCTGCCAGAAGTCCGGAAAGGGCAATAATGGGAATTACATACCAGCCTGAAAGGAAATCCTCGGTAGTAAAAACTCCGAGTAAAGGTTTTGCAAGGGCAGAAATCCCAAAGACTGCAGGAATGGTAATGAGAAGGAAATACCTCAAAGAATGTGACATATAGATTCTTACCTGGTCAATTTTGTTTTCATCAAATAGCTTTGATATTTCGGGAAGGAGAATAAGCTGAAGAGGGCTTACTAAAACCTGGATAAGATTTCCGATGGAACAAGCTGCTGAATAAACTCCAACACTTCCCAGACCGAGAAAGTAAGTAACCAGATATCTATCACTTGATTCCGTGACCCATCTTATAAGTGCAGTGGGAGTTAGCGGTAATGAAAATTGAAGGTACTCTTTTATGTGAGTGAATCTAGGGATAACAAATCCTATCTGAGATATGATAGTCGAAATAGATATTAAAAAAATGAGACCTTGTATTATTAAGGTGGCTGCAATCACACCAAAAAGACCGTAATTCAATTTAAGAAGAACGAGAATAAACAATAACTTTGCGAAAGTTTCAAAAAGGGTAAGATACGAAAATCTCTTAATCTGCCTGAAAACTCTGAAATAAATAAGAGATATAGATTCGATCACGTTCGAGAGAATTAAAAATGAACCTACCTGGATGTAATAAGTTGCCCCAGGGTCTCTAAAACCAAAAGTTGCAAGAGGCTCTGCAGCTATATATAGCAATATAGAAGCCAGAAGACTGGAAACAGTTACAAGAAAAAGAATGGAATATACGGCCTCCTTTATTATTTTCTCCTCTGTCTCAGACGATAAAAACCTGACAAAGCTCATGGAAAGACCCATTAGTGCAAGTGGGGAAATAAAAGATACCGTGATATTGATCTGCGCCCAAAGGCCGTAATCATAAGTTCCAAGGGTCTTTGTGATTATTGGAAGTAGAAAAAAAGTGCCAAGGCTTGTAAGCACCTGTACTATCCCGATGAAGCCTACGTCCCTTGCAAATTTTTGATATGACACCATATCACCTTAAAAAGAATTCTGTTTTTAGAATCTTTGCCGAAAATTTTAAGACCATAATTTTACGAAAATTTCTCTCGATTTGATCCAACTCAATATCCAAAATCTGGTATTTAAATCCTTTTGAGCAGATTATCAGCACAAGTTACAATCTTTCTTTAGTAGTTACATCTTCTTTAGGGGTTATATCTTATAGTTACCGTATAATGATTTTTCTTCATGCAAACACCCTTTTTTTGAATTTAGAAAGTTCTGAGAGATTAAGTCCCCAATATTCATATTCAGAGTTAACTTAAAGTTTATTTAGATAGCGTCGTTTTCAGCAAAAATCAGGTTCTAGCTCCCAATAAGACATTTCTGCAAAACATAAAAGCCTTTGTTTTTGGATAATTTTTTAAGATAGTTTCTTATGCATTACAATTATACTCTCAAGAGGATGATAGAAACACTATAAAAAATACGAGAGAATAAATCCGGAAAAATTAGAGTTAAGTCCTGAAAAGAAAATCGAGTAACTAAAATTAATCTAAAAAACTCAGGTTGATATGATCTTGTACTTATCCTAATATTTTTATCTAAACTATTTTTCTCTGTCAGGAGAAAAAATATATATTAAAACAATTCTTTTTAATAAAAAAAGAATTATTGAATTTGGAAATTCTAACTCATTGTATAATTTTAGTTGATGTCAGTACAAAGAGTAACGCTGACCTGGGCTGTTGATAAACTATTTATCTAGGATTAGGTTAGATATAGTCGTAGGGGTTGTATAATATCGAGGTGGTTATCTGTCGAATACGGATTATGACAACAATGATGTGAAGATTATTACCAGACCTGTACAGTCAAAGAACCCTGTTTTGATCGAAGGTTTTCCCGGAATCGGGCTTGTGGGGAACATTGCAAGTCAACATATGATAGAAGAATTGACTATGGAATACATTGGCTCCATCGAATCCAGGTATTTCCCCTCTATTGCAGTGCTGTATGAGGGACTTATAAACATGCCTGTGAGGATCTACGAAAGCGCGGAGCATAACCTTATCATTGTTATTTCCGACATTCCCATCAGTCACACAGTCTCTTACGATGTCAGCAATGCCCTGGTAGACTGGGCCCAGTCCATTAATGTAAGAGAGGTTGTTTCCATTGCAGGAATTGCAATTATGGATACCGGGCAAAGAGTTTTCGGGGCAGCTACCACGCCGGAGATGCTGGAAAGGATCAGGAATAAAGTGGAGGTTTTCCAGATGGGAACTATCTCCGGGATTTCAGGCAGTGTTATGTCTGAATGTCTGCTGCGTGGGATTCCTGCAATTAGCCTGCTTGGGGCTACCAGGACTCAGAACCCTGACCCAAGGGCTGCTTCTGCTGTTGTCGGGGTTCTAAATGAGCTTTACGGTCTTTCAATTAATACTCAGAGGCTTGTTGAACAGGCTGAGCGCATAGAAGTCGAACTCCAGAGGCTTGCTGAGGATGTTCAGGCTACAGAAAAGAAAGGAGAAGTAAAGAAAGAGTTCCCAATGTACGGGTGATCCCATGGAGTACGTTGCGTTAACAGGAATTACAGATTCAGTAATCGAGATTCTGAAAAAATATCATCTCAAGACTCTTGAGATCAGAAACCCTCAAAATTTCATAGGAGTACTCGGACTCAATGCAGGGGATAGTGTTCTCTTGACTTCTACTAGCCTTCAGGATATTAAGGATGGGACCCCGGGGCTCATAGCAAAGGTCGCACAGATGCAAATATCCGCTCATTCCATTATCAGCTCGAACAATTTCAATGTTGAAGAACGAGAATCCATATCTGCCCGCATTCAGCTCGAATGCAAATGCATGGCAAGGGTCAAGAGCATAATTTCAAACGAAATGGGAAAGCCAGTAAGAGTAGATGCAAGGGAAATTTCCTGCTACGAAGCCAGATAACAATCCCCGAGTTTCGCCAGTCGAGTTGCGGCTCGACGATGCGTTGTCCTTTTCGCTACGCTTCGCTGCGCTCAATAGGACTGACTTATGGGCAAAGTCTCGTCTCTGGAAAAACTTTCCACGTTTTATAAAGTTTGAAAAAAGAAAGGTTCCGGAAAACTGAAAATATCTCCGGAAACCACAGGGATTTACATTTCTGTATTATATTG
>JADGNM010000143.1 GCA_017883485.1 Methanosarcina sp. | reverse complement strand
TCACGTTTCATAAAGGATAAAAATAACTCATTTTATATACAATTTTCCCCGTTCCGGAAAAAGTTTGGACCTTTCAAGGATACCTGAATAGTTACAAAATTTAAATAATTTTAACTATGATGTAGGTCCTGTGAAGTCTACGGGTGCTAAGTACAGTCTAAACCACCTGTGAGACTTCGGTGGATAATTATGTAAGTTATCCAACTAACATAAGTAAAAAATTTAATATTATTTAATATGTTTTCTCTCAATTTGCACTCTTCAAAATATCGTTTATTCATTATCACGTATTAATGCATTCGCAAAATAATATGCCGATTGTATTTTGTAACTCAATCATTCTATGTACTCGTTGATATCACCTACTGCTTAATTTCTATTGCATATTCTTTTTTATTTATTTAGCTCTATAAAAATTGATATATCATATTTATGTAATTCATCTCGAATGTTTTACAGACCTTAGGCATCACAATACTTAATTCTCAATCAGAAAATGATGCTTTCGATTCTTCTTTTTTGAACTTATTTATATTTTTACTATCAGTCGATATTAGTCGACATTCTTTTTCATACTCCCAACATGGTTTGGTTAGTAAAAAGTCGAAGTATGGTTGACGATCGTCTGTTAAATTATATCCAAGAAGTTTATTCAAGAGAGTATTACTTTGTTGTACTTTATCTCAAATATTGGTATTAGTACTGAATCTACAGTTAATTCGGTTCTATAAGTCGTCGTTTGATAGAAATAAAATCAGATTAAAGAGATATTCTCCTCAGGAATAGAATTCCGACTAATAGCGCTTATTCTAAATGGTTGTCTTATTTCTAGAACAATATGTTATTAACCGAAGACTTTACAGAGCCCATAGATCCCCGTTAATCATTCCTGTAAACGATTAAAAAATTGGTTTTAGATTAGATTTTTAATACTACTTAAAAGAAGATACTTAAACGGGAAGAAAGTATGCCAAGAATAAAGCTCTATATTGCAACAAGCCTAGATGGCTTCATAGCCCGGGAAGACGGCAGCATCGACTGGTTAACCGAATACGAGAATAACCCCGAAACCGACTATGGATATTCAAAATTTTATTCATCAATCGGCACAGTCCTTATGGGCAGGAAGACCTACGAACAGGTTCTTGGATTTGGCAATTGGCCGTATAAAGAGAAAAAATCATATGTATTTACAAGACAAAAGGAATCCCTCCGCCGCGAAAGTAATATAGAATTCGTTTCAGGGGATATCAGGGAGTTTGTGCACTAGCTAAAGGGAAGTACTGAAGAGGATATATGGCTCGTGGGAGGTTCACAGCTTATAAAGGCATTTCTTGAGGAGAACCTTATACAAGATCTCATTATTTTCGTGGTTCCGAAAATTCTTGGAAGTGGAATTCCTCTGTTTGACCATATTGGGAAAGAAATTCGGCTCCAGACTTTAAGGGTAGAAAAGTATGAAAATGGACTTGTGAGAATGGACTATGAAGTAAGACGAGGAGAATTTTAACCACTTAAAATACTTTTTTTATTCTGAGAAAGTTTAAGTATCCTTTTTCAGAATTAAGCAGCCAATTTTTGTACTATTGGGAGTTTTGTTGAAATATTCCACTTGGTCGATAGAAAATTATTTATATCATTAACTAGGTAACAGGTTACTGTATTCCTGTTAATAAAAGGAGGAATTACATATTAAGGATAGGTGACCCGGAGATGAAAGAAACAGCAGAAGAGAAGCGTCCAAGACCGGTACATGGGTTTTTGTTTCGCAGCGGCATGCTTTTAACCCCTGACGAAATGGAAATCGTGGAAAGATACGGATTTTTGTTCAGTAACGGTATGATTTTAACTCCTGATGAAACGAAAATCATGGAAAATATCAGGGTCATCCATGCAACAAAAATCCAAATTCAAGAGTGAACCGGAAAAGACACATTGTTAAAAAGGATTTGTCTATAAACAACCATTCAATAACCTCCAATTATGCTCTAAAATGGGGTATGAAAATGGAATATAAGCTCGAAGAAGTCGAAAGGGATTACATAGAATTCAGAAAAGAAATGGGAGAGGAATAACACAAAAAGAGTGAAATAACCTCTCAGTAGTCTACATAAATATCAGACAACCTCCAAAAACCCTTACAAATTTTGATAACAGGTTAATCTTGTGCCAATAATTAACAGGTTAATCTTATGTTAATTCGATGTTCAAATTTTTGTTTTCTATTTTTAAAGGTTAACTGATGCGTTTGAGGAGCAAAACCAGGTACAAAATATGTTGAGTATATATATTGAGTTTAATCGACGTTATGACAGATGAAGGTTTAGAATTACCTGTTTCCGAGTATGACCGGCGTAAGTACTCCTGCCCTCTTTTCATTACAAGATTTAGAACATGAATCGCAGTTAGGGATTAAAAGGAGATGAAAGAATGAAAGTAGCAGTTGTTTCAAGTGACGGTAAGGTTATCAATCAGCATTTTGGAAAAGCATCTCGCTTTTTGATATTTGAGGTTAATTGCGATGAAATACGATTCATAGAAGCTAGAGAGATTACACCTCTATGTGGTTCGGCTGATTACGGGAACGCAGATGAGGTTTTGAGCAGAACAATTTCTTTGATTACAGACTGTGAAGCTTTGCTCTGCGCCAGAATCGGAAGGCGACCGGAAGAGGAATTAAGAAAAAACGGGATCAAACCAATAGAAGCTCCATATTTTATCCATGAAGCTTTAAAAAATATAGGACTTACGAGTTGAACTGAGAAAACAATAGCAATAAACCCTTAACTGTTCAAATTCATGTTTAAAATATAATTTTTTGTACTTAGTTTAGTACTTCAAGTGAGTAAGTCCTGATTAAATAACCTCTCAATAATCTACCGACATATCGGACAAACTCCAAAATCTTTCAGAAATTCTAAAGATGATAAAGAGACTACTTCAGTAAATTGAGTAGCTCCTGGGTTCATTGAAGTATTGATATTCAGTTAATGAAATTTAGTTCAATTCCGAACCAAAACTAAAACCCAAAACAAACCAAATGTAAATATACTAAAACAGAGATACTATTGAATATTCTAAAGTTTAGACATAGGGGTATGTCAAAGGGGGAAATAAACACGCTTTAGAATAGATGAAATTTCCCAATTTGAGAATAAATTTTCCGATTTTAAAGAATTTGAGGATTATTTTAGGCAAATAGGGCAGTAGAATAATACAATTGTATCAACCTATATGATCCGGGACAAAGAATATATATTGGTATTCACAATATATACATTCGATTCTACTCGGTCTAATTTATAAAAATAAGTCCAGAAATTAGAATCAAAGACTGAAAACCCAGACTTTAGTCTGGGAGGACGTCGTGTGAGAAGTCATGAAGAACATGCTTAAAACTACGGTTTTGCTTGCTGCCCTTACAGGGCTCCTTGTTTTAATAGGAGATTACTTTGGCGGTACGGGCGGAATGATTATTGCATTCCTGTTTGCAGTAATTATCAATTTCGGAAGTTACTGGTACAGTGATAAGATAGTACTTAAGATGTACGGGGCAAAAGAAGTTACCCCTGCTGAGTCTCCGAACCTGCACAGGATCGTCGACGGGCTGGCTCTGAAGGCAGGGCTGCCAAAACCCAAAGTGTACATTGTCGAGTCCGGGATGCCAAATGCATTTGCAACAGGCAGGGATCCGAAGCATGCAGCTGTGGCCGTTACGACCGGAATTCTTAACCTGCTCTCGTTTGAAGAAATCGAAGGCGTGCTGGCACACGAACTGGCGCACGTAATGAATAGAGATACGCTGATAAGTGCAGTGGCTGCAACCATTGCAGGTGTTATCACAATGCTGGCAACCATGGCGCAGTGGGCTGCTATTTTCGGCGGCATTGGCAGCAGAGACGATGACAACGGAGGAATAATAGGCTTTATAGCGATGATAATCCTGGCACCAATTGCTGCAACCCTGATCCAGCTTGCAATCTCAAGGTCAAGAGAATATGTAGCAGATGCTGAAGGAGCTCGCATTTGTAAAAAACCCTGGGCACTTGCTGATGCCTTGCAGAAACTCGAATACGGGAATTCCAACTTCAAGCCAAGCGTCTCGGATGTGCAGCCGCGGGAAAACAGCGCCCACATGTTTATTGTCAATCCCCTAAAGGGAGGGACTATCCAGTCACTTTTCAGCACCCACCCCGCAACCAAGGAGAGAGTCAAACGCCTGAGGGCAATGAGGTTCTGAGAAAGTTTCTCAGGCCTTTACTTTTTCCTTTCTTTTAATTTCTTTTTTTCAGTCATTTTTTTTCTAATTTTTTAATCTTTCTCTCGACGAAATTCTATTAAATTAAGTGTGCTATATGCTATCAAGGTGTAAGAATGTCTTAAAGCCATTAAATCACCCAGTGAGAAAGCACTTATAAAAGAGAGTGACAGATAAAAAGAAAAGGATAAAGAATACCCACTAAAATCGTGTATGAAAGATATTTTTGTAGACTAGAATACTACAAATATATTAATTGTCCACACCCTGGCCTGAGAGTTATTAGGGGAATTTTCAATGGAAGATAAATTTGAGATTGGCAGGATCATCAGGGCAAAGAGTATCTCTGATGCATGGTACCGCGGGCTTAACATCATCTGGAATCATGGGAAGGTGATTACCGATGAAAGAGGGAATCAGATAAAGGAATTCATGGACTTGATGATAGTAATTGAAGATCCCTACACTGATAAGATTCCTGAAGATACTGCATGGAATGAAGAAAGGCTCGAAGAGTACGCAAAACAGTTGATCTCGGGAGAAAACGCACAGGACTTTGAATACACATACGAGCAGCGCCTTCGAAACTGGGACGGAAAAGTGGACCAGATAGAATACGTAATCGGGAAGCTACAGGAAAGTCCCACCTCCAGGCGAGCAATCGCCGTAACCTGGATCCCGCCTGTGGATACGAAAGTAAATGAAGTTCCCTGCATGATGCTGGATGATTTTAAGATCAGGAATGGGAAGGTGCATCTCACCACCCTCTTTAGGAGTCACGATTTCGGGGGGGCTTACCCTGCAAACCTTTACGGGCTCTCGAAACTCCTCGAATATGTGGCCGACGGGGTAGGAATAAAACCCGGAATGATAACTACCGTCAGCATTTCAGCCCATGTTTATGACCATGACTGGGATGCGGTGGAAAATATTGTGAAAAGTGTGAGTTGAATCTCGGAAAAAATACAATATGAAGAATATAAGAGCTCTGATTTACATGCATGTTTCCATCGGCAAATCATCACTTAAAGGGGAAGTCTTTGCCCCACCCTCAAAAAGTTATACTCACAGGGCTATAACCCTGGCAGCCCTTTCAAAAGAATCGATTGTTCGCCGTCCTCTGCTGTCAGCCGATACCCTTGCTACAGTCCGGGCTTCCAAAATGTTCGGGGCCTCTATTGAAAGAAAGGAAGAGAATCTAATAATTCATGGCTTTGACGGAAAACCCAATGTCCCAGATGACGTAATTGACGCTGCAAATTCAGGGACTACCCTTCGCTTCATGACCGCAATAGCAGCCCTTACCAATGGAATCACAGTGCTTACCGGAGATTCTTCCCTTCGCACCCGTCCCAACGGGCCTCTCCTTGAAGTTCTCAACAAGCTTGGGGCCAGTGCCTGCTCCACTCGGGGAAACGAGAGTGCTCCAATTATAGTCAAAGGTGGGCTTAAAGGAGCGGAGGTGGACATCAACGGCTCTATCAGTTCCCAGTTTATCTCTGCCCTTCTCATAGCCTGCCCACTTACAAAAAACGGCACCACTCTTTCTATTATAGGAAAATTGAAGTCAAGACCATATGTGGACGTAACTCTGGAAATGCTTGAACTGGCAGGAGTCAAAATCCGGACTGACAATGAAAACGGCACCAAATTTATCATCCCCGGAAAACAGAAGTATGACTTCAAAGACTATACAATTCCAGGCGACTTTTCTTCTGCATCCTATCTGCTTGCATCTGCAGTTGTGACAGATGGGTCTGAGGTTACAGTCAAAAACCTCTTCCCGTCTAAACAGGGTGATAAGCTGATCATTGAGATCCTGGAACAAATGGGAGCAAATATCACATGGGATAAACAAGCCGGAACTGTAACAGTCAAAGGCGGCAGACAATTAAAAGCTATCACCTTTGATGCCGGGGCAACCCCTGACCTTGTCCCGACTGTTGCTGTCCTGGCTGCAGTTGCCGAAGGGACAAGCAGAATCGAAAATGCGGAGCATGTTCGATATAAGGAAACTGACCGACTTCGCGCTCTTGCAACCGAACTCCCAAAGCTTGGAGTCAGCCTTACAGAAGAGAAGGACAGCCTGACCATCACAGGAGGAAAATTACATGGAGCCACAGTCCATGGCTGGCACGACCACAGGATTGTTATGGCGCTTGCAGTAGCAGGAATGGTAGCAGGAGATACGACAATTGATACAACTGAATCCGTATCTGTCTCGTACCCTGACTTCTTTAAGGATGTTCAAAGTCTTGGAGTAAAAATTGAGCAGATCTAGCAGGAATAAGTCAGCATTCATATTGGAACCGCAAGACTCAAAGCCCGAGGTTTATCAGGATAGTGAACATTCGGGTCGTCAATTTGTATTCGATTGATGTTATATAATATGTCTAATATATATTCGTACATGGGGAAACGGGGACCAAAATCAAAGTTTACTGATATT
>JADGNM010000142.1 GCA_017883485.1 Methanosarcina sp. | reverse complement strand
TTTTTGACATTCCCTAATAGGGATACATCATTTTTGCGGAAGTGAATTTCATGATGTCGACTGATTTTGAATATGAGACTACATTCAATATTTATACCCGAATTCGTCCGAGTTAAGGTTTTAAATATTTGAGTTTTAAATATAATGATTTAAACTTATAACACGAATTTCTTTTCTAGCCATGTGAGGTTCTCACAGCCTTTTTCAGTAACCAGTACCAGATCTTCGAGTCTGATTCCTCCAATTTCCGGATAGTATAGACCAGGTTCGATGGTAATCACGTTACCCGTCTCAAGTAAAACTTCAGTTTCTCCGACTCCTGGAAGTTCATGCACATCCAGTCCGACTCCGTGCCCTGTTGAATGAACAAATCCAACCTTCGACCCGCTCTTATATGTGTCATAGCCCAGCTTCTCAAATGTGTCACAGACTGCATTGTGCATATTGGCAGCAGACACGCCTGGCCTGATCATTGCAAGCGCTTTTTCCTGGGCTGTACGCACAGCTTCGTACATTTCTTTAAGCTCTTTTGTAGCTTCTCCATAGATAACCGTGCGCGTCATATCTGCAAAATAACGCTTTTTCTTGCTCCTTGGAAATATATCTAGAATTATTGGCGCATTTGCCCTGAGGAGACCCTCTGTTGTCCCATGGCAATTTGCTGTATCCTCTCCGCATGAAACAATAATTTCTTCAGTTTCACATCCAAAATCAAGCAGCGTATGGTCAATGACTGTATTCACTTTAATGCCAGTAAGTGGCTGCCCTTTGTAATACAGGATTCCTCCCTTTTCCTCAGCTCCTGCTATCATAGCGATCGCTGCTTCCATAGCTTTCTCTCCTGCCATCTGGGCATATTTAATAGCCTCAATTTCCTCAGGTTTCTTACGACTCCTCATTTTTCTAAACGGACTTTTTACAGGTACTATTGTAAAACCTGCTTCTTTAAGGCAATTCGAGTAAAACGTTGGAAAATCGTAAGGTACTGCAACTCTCTTAATCCTTTCCGCTATGAGCAACTCCGATATACAGTCTGTATAGGCCATCGAAGCATCTTTTTTCTCCTTGAACTTCTCCCGGAAGCCAAAATCCTGAGTCGTTTTAATAATAGAAATCCTTGACTCTATTTGAGCCCTCCCCCTTTCCATTTCTGAAATTAAAAGTATTTCAGCTCCTGCTGCAGTCTGCAGGTAAGCGAATTCGTCGGAAGCCAGGAAGTGGGTGACATAGTAAATATCGGAATTGTGAATATTCCCTGTCGTAAGATAAGCATCAGTCCCTGCTTCGTTAAGGGCCTGTTTTATGCTGAATTCTGGACATGTCATGCAAGGTAATTCAGGCGTGTTTGGTTAAATCCTTATTGTCAGATCGCTTTCGTGTCTATCTTAATATCCGTCTGTTTTCGATATTTCGTCTATCTTTGATATCTCGTCTATTTTGACATTTCTTAATTTATCTTCGTGAACAGGCATTAAAGGCTCCATAACAGGCCTTTCTTACATGCAAGAGCTTGTGATTAGAATTCTAAAGAAGGACAGTTCTTTATGTTTAGAGCAAACCACCTTAATAAAATCCAATCAGTATTGGATTCGATGGATATTATTGTCTCTGCTGCTGTTTTTAAACACATTTTTGCTGAGTGGGGGTATCCAGTTCTCAAAATAAAAAAGGTTATCATAAAAAAGTAGCTTCATGGTTTATTATAGTCGAGACTTTTAATGAATTACGCAATGGGGTGTTATATCGGTGATGGATAACAAGGAGCGGAGATTAACTCCTAATCTTCCTCCTTCTCTTTTTAATGAATGGAGGGATTTGGGACGACTAACATTTGTGACAAAATACATAAATTAGATCCGAATCTGGATGAAGGTAAAAAAACTCAGGATAATCTAAAGCTGCTCAAGATACTCTCGAAGCTAACATGAAAATTGCTCAGGAAAATCTAAAAGGTTTCTCTGAAGGTCAGATTACCGAAATTTTACTTGGGCAATTGATCAATTAGGAAGTGACAAATTACAGATTAGATTTGGGTGGAATATATACCCTTGAAAGAATGCAAACGAATCTGACAAAGACTACTGGCAAATTATGGAAATCTTAACGGCTTATGTTAGAAAGAATTCGAGTACTGAAAGAATTGGAAATAAAAAAATATGCATCTAGCCATTGATATTCAGGCTAACGAAAGCGCAAAGAGCGAAGTGCCAGAAGTAAGAAAAGTGTCTTTAGATATTCAAGCAATTCTTACAGTTATTGGGAGACGCAAAAATTCTTTTAATAATGGAGAGGCAAACTGTTTAGATTTAAAAGCGACTTGTCTTGAAGAGATTGATCTATGGGAGGCTCATCTTGAAGGAACTAACTTTGGTTTTGCTAACCTTGCGGGAACAAATCTTGAAGGAGCTAAAAATTTAACTATCGACCAGCTTTCTAAAGTGGAAACTCTATAATAATACAAAATTCGATAAAGAACTCGAAAAACCACTACGAGAGAAGTACCCTGCTCTTTTCGATAATCCAAAGTAATGGCTAAACATTAAGATGCTTCTAGAAAAGAAAAAACTTTAATGGAAATTTCGGAAAGAGGGTAACTCATTTTGGAGATATAATAATAATAACTCCAAGTGTACAGATAGCTACCATTATTGTGACTAAAATAAGTACAAAAAATAGATACTGTGACCATATACTAAATTTTATCATTCATAATATATTATCGAAAGTTATCTATTTAAATATTTCTCATGTTGTGAAATTGGTCACGTTAATTCCTAGATCTCTGTAAGATATTGGGTTATTTCTGTAGTGTTATTCAGTTGCGCATTCAATATTCCTGCAGAATTATTATCCTCTAATTCACCCAGATCTTTTGAAGATAAATTGTCATCGATCTGGGTTTTATCCACTAATCCTAACTCGACAAGGGAACTTTTGTCTATTAGTCCTAATTCAACGAGGTTATTTAGATCTTCAGTTTTGCTGGTTGAGTTTAGCAACGTCATTTCCTGGTTTTTTGATGTTGTCTGGCTCGATGCACCTCTTAGTCCTATTTCAACAAGAGTACTTTCATCTATTATTCCTGATCCAACAAGGTTATTTAAGTTTTCATTTGTGTCGGCTGGTTTTGGCAACGCCATTACCCAGCCGTCTGGTGCTGCCTGATACGATGCACTTGTTAATATACAGTTCGCGGTAAATATCATTGATCCAAATACTAAAAAGATAAGAGCTATGTATTTCAGGATCATCCCCATACCTCATATTGAAAATAAAAGACAAGTAGATGTTACCAATTTACAACCTTTTACAGGATTTGACAGCATCATTTGCATAAAGTCATCAGTGTACCAATAATGATCGTCATAGTAATTACAATGAACACCACAGGGTGTATTTGCTCATCTGCTAAATATTGTGTTAATAACCAAAACGATAGCATTGAGACCACTATGAATAGCGTTAAAACTATCGCTATTATTTTTTTTGGGAAAAAATGCTCCATAGACCCACCCCTCAAATTTAAGTCTACTCTGCTTTTAGAAGCAAAGAACGATAATAATACGCCTTTGAAATATATTAAGTCGAGCGATATAGAAAAAAAACTAAAGTTCTGAAGTTTACATACTCATCTCGACATTAAATGAATATAAATATCGTAAGAATGGCTTTATGAAGTCTTTGAGAGATGGACAATTTTATGGGGTTGGTATACAAACTTCTTATTTTTGCCTGAGCATTTACTCAGAACTTCAGCTTCAAGGAACATCCACATATTGATCCTTTCATTGATTCCGTAAATCACGGCGCTGATGGGTATATAGTAAAACCGATAAGAGATAAAGACCTTGTTGATATCGTTGAAGAAAAACTCAAACAGCGTTTTAATCGTTGGGTGAAAAGAAGGAAGATTAAAGTTTATTTCTTTGAACCGCTAAAAAGTGAACTCAAACCCAAACTTTCTAAAATATGATATCTCACTAATTAACTTTATATACCTTCCTTTATTTTATGATTTAACACAAAAAACTCCTCGAGTCTATCGAAATAACGGTTTAAGGAGGCTGTCATTTCATCAGAAAACCTGAGAAAGCAAACATACTTTCTCTTTTCGCTTTCTTTTACCCATCCTTTCCCTTCAGGCTTTCCATCGTTAAGTTCACCTAAGAATTCTGCGGAGCATCCAAGGATCAGTCGAATGCTTACTGTTAGCTCCTTTAGCATCTTATATTTTTTAAACTCAATGTAATCCATTGAAATTCCTGCGTGAAGTTGTGTTTTTCTGTGAATCCAAAGATCTTCTTGGTTGAGGTTGGATTCAACAATATTCGATACCCGGAAGGGAAATTCTTTCAAGCCTGACTTTAATTTACTGAGTTTTTCGTTATCATACTCTAGGTTGTCAAAAGAAGATTCACTCCCCAGAGAAAGTATGGCCAGTTCAATTTCTCTTCGAGTCCACTCTAATGTAAATTGTTTTGTAGCTTCAATAAAAGTTTGAGTTTCGATTTCCATCTTTTCTCTGGTATCTTCCAATCTTGCCAGTAACCGGTTAAGTTTTTCTTGGGAATTGTCAGAAACCTGGTCTTCGGTTTTCATTTTTTAATTTCTCACTTTTTTATCATTTCTATCTTTCCATTTTTTTTCAAATTGTCTTAACAGCTGAACAATTAGAGAAACAAAACCTGCACAGGAAATGAAGGTGCAAAAGCAAGTTGCATGGCAATGAACATCTATTTTTTCTTTCTAATGATTTTATAAGTGTATTTGGAGAATATTATAAAAGACGGAAGGCAGCAACCTTTTACCTTAGAAGGAAGTCGTTTTCTTATTATTTTTTTACTTCCTAGAATGCTCCATCCTTGTTTGGTGAGTTGGCTGGTACGGGCTGGTTGCAGTCCCACATTTCTACAATCTTGTAATCTTGAAAGCGAAACAGGTGCACGGCGGATATGCCTGTCTCGCCCGGGCGCAGCAAGATGTGGGAGTGCACTGCCACCAGGTCGCCGTCGCCGAGCACGTTCTTAATTGTAAGTTGCTTGTTCGGAAACTGGACGTGGTTCTCGATCATCGCCTTTCGCAGCTCCGGAAAACCGGCAGGAAAGAACGGATTGTGATGCTTGCTCTGCATGTCCACATATTTCTCGTAAGCCTCATCGATATGGCCCGTCACAACGAGCTGCAGGAATTGCACAGCTGCCTGTTTGCGGGTTTGGGTGCTGTTGACATTTGACATAACAAACTCTCCAGTAAGAATAAACTGCTAAGAATAAACTGCTAAGAATAAACTGCTAAGAATAAACTGCTAAGAATAAACTGCTAAGAATAAACTGCTAAATTTCATATTGTCAGCTTTGACCTTTAAACATGATGTTGTGCTGCATATTGGGGCGAAGATCTACAGGCTGAAGATTAAAATCTATCAGAAAACTTTCGGGTTGTGCAGTATCGAGTTTACAATATATTCCGGGGATGCTAATACACTCTTTAATATGTACCGTACTGACCGCGAGATCTCCCTGGATCTGGTGGGTTTCGTTCATTATGCACTTTAGCATCAGGATATCTTAGAATAGATCCGAAAAATCCCATTGCTCTGAATGTTATTGGCTTCGTCAATGTATAACGGTTTAATTAATCCAGAATTCATTAGAGATCTATTAGCCGTGACAGATTTTTCGTTTTGCAATTGCAAAACATTACACTGCATCGTAATTCCTATACTTTTTAGATAAGCTATTAGTGGATAGAAACATTCTTCGAAATGCTCTCAGTCGCTGCTTCCCTGCACTTGAATAGATTGAGATAAGTCAAAAGAATTGTTGGCAACTTTATGCAGAAATTAATTCATAGCTAACTTTTATACTAGCAAATTAATCCCTCTATATAAACCGAAAGTGAGCACACATATGGAAATTACAACAAAAGACGACCCCATTGCTGCTAAGGTTCTGGAAATAATTAAAGACAACCAAGACGAGGAAGTATTCACAACAAAAGATAAGGCACTTATCTTTATACGTAACTTTTTCGTTGGTTTAGGGCTACTTTTCATAAGCTTTTATATTTATTCTCATTTCTCAAATCAGTACTGTGCGATTGCTTTCATGCTCATAGTTGCAATTCTTTATGGTTTATTTGAAACGTTGCTTTATTGGATTGCTTATGCTTCTATAGCTGGTGGAGAGCTCGAAGAAGAACGTAACTCAAAAAGATGAAATGGCAAGGAAAAATTTTCGGTATGTTACTTAGGAAAATGAAGAATACTGTAGTCAAAATTCTTTTTTAATTTTATTAGTCGACTTCGAAACTATTCGAAAAGTTTTGCTGTCTATATTATTTTGCATTGGAGTATACAACTGGAACATTTACTCGATATTATAGACAAATTGAAACGTTTACAATGACTGTTATGACTTTTGGATAGGTTCTTAGTTGAAGGGTTCGATAGGTCCTAAGATGACGTGGTCCGCTTTCTGTCTATTGCACTCAAAGAGCAAGAGGACCTTATTTATTTCTTAAGGATCTTGATATTTTCGAGGCTCATTAATCTAATGGGCAGTCAGGCAGAGACTAACTAGTGTCGCAACAATTTAATTATGGAACATAATACTTGGACAGCTTCTCATCAGCATTCTTCTTCGTAAACTTCCAGTTTATTACTTGGGAGCGCGGGGGTCACGAATACCCTGACTTTCAAGTCAGGGATGAAGTGAACCCTCGCC
>JADGNM010000141.1 GCA_017883485.1 Methanosarcina sp. | reverse complement strand
ACACTTAATTCTATATTTATTGAATTTTTGAATAGTTTTATATCGGATATGGAGAATAGTAAACCGCGGAAAATGGGGAAAAGTAAGTTGCTATTGACAAGAGACTGATGATTAAGTCCATATTTATAAACGAATGACCTGATATCTGGCTAATTTTATTTTTGAATATTAACTGGCCAACCATAAATGAACTACTGTCTCTCATTATTTAAACTTAGCGTAAATATTTAAATAGAATTCTTTTGGACACTATCAAGTTTCGGTGGCTCACTATACAATGTTCTTTTCTTGAAGGCGAACCTCAACATTGAAGTTTTGCCTTAAACCTTTATATTTTTGAGTACTCATTTAGTTTATTACTTCAGCCTATTTTTCAGAGATCCTATTGAAACTTCTGCCTCAGTACTGATCGCACACTTCAAGGAAATTTGTTAGCAGTTTTTCTCCTTGTTTGGTATGAGAAACTTCCGGATGCCATTGAACACCATATATCGGTTTTGTAGGATGGCGCATAGCTTCAATCTCACATATATCCGATCTGGCAAGATGAATAAAACCCTCCGGAATAATTGCAACTTCGTCTGCATGCGAAGCCCATACGGTGGTTTTCGGGCCGAGTCCCCGAAGGATATCGTCTTCTTCGAGCACTTCAATCTCAACTGCTGAATACCCACCTTTTTCCCCGGCATGGACATGTCCCCCATAAGCCAGGGCAATCGCCTGGTGCCCAAGGCAGATTCCAAGGATGGGAAGGTCAATCTCCCGGACATAATTAAAACATAAGCCTGCCCGATCCATTTCCGGCCCTCCACTAAGGATTAGCCCATTGGGTTCTTCTGCCAGAATATCCTCGATGGATGTTGTATTGGGAATGATTTTCGTGTCCATATCAAGGTCCCGGACAGCCCGCTGGATAAGGTGGCAGAATTGCCCATAGTTATTAACAACAAGAATTTTAAGTTCTCTCATAGCTCCTTCCGATTCTGTTTTTGTATTATAATATTGTTCTAAAGATCTGAGTTTACTCTATTAGCCAATCTAATCCTATTTTAATTCTCGTATTTTTTTAAGTCTAAAGCCATAACTCCACATCGAAAGCAAGAGGCTTCAGATATGACCTTATTTTTATAAAAGAATATATTTTCTGTGGCTTTGTCGATAAATATAAGCTAGATGAAGTGATTTTCTTTGTATAATCAAGTACATAAGTGATCAAAATTATCCATCCGCATTAGAATGTTTAATGGATCTTGCAGTTTAATGAGATATCTTTAAATAAAATGTTTGCTACCATGAAGCATGCTATCATATGACATGCCAGACCAGATAGATAGTACCAAGAAACCAATTACAAAAATCGATAATTAGATAAACAAAATTTACTTATGAAACAAGCTAATACAGAACACAGGTGAATTACGATGTCAGAAATTGGTAAGAAAATACGGATAGAAAGACTGATGAACCGGGAGAGCAGAAACATTGTCATTATTCCCATGGATCATGGGATCTCCGACGGGCCTATTGAAGGGCTGATCAATATAACCGATACGGTAAACAAAGTTGCCGAAGGAGGAGCAAACGCTGTCCTTATGCAGAAAGGCATGGTAAAATACGGACATCGAGGGTACGGCCATGATATAGGACTTATCGTGCACATAAGTGCTTCTTCCGTCCTTAGCCCTGATCCCAATGCCAAAGTGCAGGTCTGCACAGTAGAAGAAGTAATTAAGATGGGAGCTGATGCCGTTTCTATACACATTAACATCGGATCGGAGACCGAAGCAGACCAGCTTGAGCAGTTAGGAACTATCTCCAGAGAGTGTACGGAATGGGGTATGCCTCTTCTTGCTATGATGTACCCCAGGGGCAAGAAAATAACCAATCCGCATGACCCTATGCATGTGGCACATGCTGCAAGGATCGGAGCCGAGCTTGGGGCTGATGTCGTAAAAACCGTATACACCGGAGACCCGGACAGTTTCAGAGATGTGGTAAGGGGCTGTCCTGTGCCTGTAGTAATTGCAGGAGGGCCTAAGACTTCAACTGACAAGCAGCTTTTGGAAAGGATCGACGGGGCTATGGAAGCCGGAGCCAGAGGAGCTGCAATCGGAAGAAACGTTTTCCAGCACAAGGATCCTGTCAGACTTACCAGAGCGATATGCGAGATCGTACATCTCAGAAGGCCCATAGAAGAAGCCCTGGAACAGCTTAAATAAAACGATATAAAAATGAGACATTTAAAGCAGTATCAGAGCCCGAAATCAAAGTTAAAAACGAAGGAAACTTGAATAAAATACCGGAATAAAAACAGAAAATACGCCGGGGTTGAAGTTCTTGAAAAAGAAAAGTGTCTGGATAAAAGCCGATGAAGGCAGATGGGAAGAACAGAAAGAAAGGATCACAACTGGCCTTGAATCAGGAGCCGACTGCGTCCTTGTAAACGCAGGAGATGTGGAAAAGGTTCGGGAACTGGGAAATATCACAGTAGCAGCCTTTGCCCGTGACAACAAATCCGGGGCTGACATCGCGGTCGTTGGAAAGCGAGGAGAAGGCGACGGGACAAAACCCCTGCCTCTTGAGATTTCGGGCTCAATTGACATAAATGCAGCAACCCTGCTCCTGGACAAAGGGGCTGCAGTGGGCGGATACGTGATTATAAGGGACAAGCGTTATGAGCACTTTGCCGCGGAAATGGGAAAGGTCTGTGATTTTCTACTTGTCACTGGTACGGATTGGAAAGTTATCCCTCTCGAAAACCTTATAGCTGAGCTCCAGAGTCAAAAAGTGAAGATTATTTTCGGGGTAAAAAATGCCGAGGAAGCAAGACTGGCCCTCCAGACTCTCGAAATAGGAGCAGACGGTGTCCTTCTTGATAGTGGAGACCCTCAGGAGATAAAGGATACAGTTCAGGCTGTAAGGGAGCTGGAAAGCGAGATCATTGGACTTGAGCCTGCAGTTGTAACCAGAGTCGAGTCTCTAGGGATGGGAGATCGGGTCTGCGTGGATACATGCAATCTAATGCAGCGAGGAGAAGGTATGCTTATAGGGTCTCAGGCAAGCGGAATGTTCCTTGTTAATTCAGAATCCGATGAGAGCCCTTACGTGGCTGCCCGTCCGTTCAGGGTAAACGCGGGCGCTGTTCACTCTTATATAAAAATCGGGGAGAAAACCCGCTATCTTTCGGAACTCCAGGCAGGAGACACAGTAACTATTGTAGATTCAAAAGGGAAACAGCGAGAAGGCATAGTAGGTAGAATCAAAATAGAAAGCCGTCCTCTCATGCTTGTTGAAGCAAAAGCTAAAGATAGAACTCTGACCACAATCCTGCAAAATGCAGAAACTATCAAGCTGGTAGGAAAAGACGGAACTCCAATCTCAGTTGCCAAACTTGGTAAAGGCAATGAGATCCTGGTTTGTCTGGAAGATGGAGCCAGGCACTTTGGTAAGAAGATCGAAGAAACAATTATAGAGAAGTAATCTGTCATACAAACTGAAATCTGGAGCGAGTAATGATTCGCATTGGCCCCTTTGACCTTGGAAAAAAAGCTGCAGTCGTTGCAGTGATCCTTGAAAGTCCTTTTGAAACCTCAAAAAAGGCAGCTGAAATGGGAGCTGATGTCCTTGAAATCCGGCTGGATCTGCTCGGAATCAGAAATCTGGAGACAGCTGCAGAGATAATCAGGAAGGTTAAATCTGAGACAGAACTTCCGATAATTATCACAAATCGTTCCCTTAATGAAGGAGGAAAATGGGAAGGAGAAGAAGCAGAAAGAATCGGACTGATTAAAGACCTTCTTTCCTTTAAGGATGGACCAGATGCAGTTGACATCGAGCTTTCTGCAGATAGAGATCCGAGAGACAATGCCATAAAAGCTGCAAAAACCCATGGAAAAACTGTAATCATTTCCGCCCATGACTTTTCAAAAACTCCTTCTTCTCAGGAAATGAGAGAAACTCTCGAAGAGGCGTTTCTGGCAGGGGCAAGCATTGCCAAACTTGCCGTCATGCCGCATTCAATGAGGGATATACTTGATCTGCTGGAAGTTACACTGGCTGCTAAAGAAGCAGGCAGGAAAGTTTGTACCATCGCAATGGGTAATCTCGGGAAACATACAAGGTTGATCGCTCCTTTTTACGGTTCAGTCCTGACCTATGCTTCTATTGAGAGTACAACGTCTGCAGCTCCTGGACAGCTTCCAGTAGACGAATTAAAGAAGGTAATGGAGCTACTCGAATGAAGCGAGTTTTTGGAGTATTTGGGGATCCTATCGGCCATTCACTTTCCCCGGCAATGCACAATGCGGCTTTTTCAGCCCTTGAAATGGACTGTGTTTATCATGCATTCAGGGTCAGGCCCGAAAAACTGGAAAAAGCAATTCTTGGGGCTGAGGCAATGGGATTTGGAGGGCTTAACCTAACTGTGCCCTTAAAAGAGACAGCTTTGAAACTGGACTGCATTAGGCCTGACCCACTGGCAGACAAGATAGGAGCCATAAACACTGTTGTTTTTGAGAAAACCGGAGAAATTACTGGATATAATACTGACGGGTTAGGGGCAAAAAAGGCACTTTTAGAGGTTGCAGTGGAAATAAAGGGGTCTAAAATAGTAGTTGCGGGGGCAGGCGGAGCAGCAAGGGCTATCGCCTTTCAGCTTGCAGCCGACGGTGCTGAAATTACGATAATAAACCGGACAGAAGAAAGGGCTATAGAACTTGCAGTGGATGTCTCGGTTGCAGCACTCCCTGGGAGGATAAAGGGTACCGGGCTCGCCGGGATAAAAAATCTTCTGAAGGAGGCAGATATTCTAATTAATACAACGACTCTTGGAATGCACCCAAATACAGAGACCACTATTGCAACAGCAGAAGAACTTCACTCTGACTTCATTGTTTTTGATATTGTCTATAACCCCCTGGAAACCAGACTTTTAAGAGAAGCGAGAGCCGCAGGCGCAAAAACAGTAAGCGGAGTTTTAATGCTTGTCTTCCAGGGAGCGGAAGCTTTCAAATTATGGACAGGAATTGAACCTCCAGTCGAATTAATGAAGAAAACCGTATTGGAAGCTCTGCAGGCTTGAATGCGGACCTGGAGACAAAAGGGATGAGAGATGAAGAAGACAAGTGCAATGCCAACCAAAAAGAGGTGCAGAATAATGTTAACAAAGATGCCCGACAGAAAGAGAGTGACGGGAAAACTAAAGTGCTGATTCTTGGCGGAACCGGAGAGATGGGGCAGTGGTTTACTCGTTTTTTTAAAGAAAAAGATTATGAAGTTACAGTTTGGGGAAAAGGAGGAAAAACAGAGATTGCCAGGAAAATGGAAGTGCCTTTTGCCTCCGATCTTGAGACAACTACCCCGCAGAGTGATATAGTAATAGTTTCTGTACCTATTAACGTAACTGAAGAGACTATTGCAGAAATTGCTCCAAAAATGAAGGCTGGAAGCCTCCTCATGGACTTTACTTCCATCAAGGTAAAGCCAGTAGAAGCCATGAGGAAATTTGCCCCTTCCGATGTTGAGATTCTGGGTACTCATCCAATGTTCGGCCCAACTATTCCTACTATCAGAGGGCAGACTGTAATCCTTGTTCCTGTAAAAGGGCGCTCGGAAAAATGGTTTCCGGTGGTAAGAGCATTATTTGAAGAAAGCGGAGCCCATGTTGAAGTCACCACAGCAGCCGAACACGACATGCTTGTCTCGGTTGTGCAGGGGCTTACTCATTTTGCTTATATCAGCATAGGTATGACGATTGACAGGTTAGATTTCGATCTAAAAAAATCAAGGAAATTCGTAAGCCCGGTCTACGACATTATGCTGGATTTCGTAGGCAGAATACTTGGTCAGAATCCTTACCTGTATGCTCTTATCCAGATGGAAAATCCTGGAGTTCTTGAGGTTCATAGTGCCTTCATAAGAGAATGTGAGGAACTCTCAGGCCTTGTACGGGCTCATGATGAAGAGGGCTTTGTAAGAAAAATGAAGGCTGCTGCTCGAAAATACGGAGATACCTCTCATGCCCTGCGCAAATCGGACAAGCTGATCAATTCCAGAATAGCCGAATACGAAACAGTCCTGAATTCCATCGGGAAAGTCTGTGGCTTTTCCCATATTTACTCCGGAAAAATCCATGTCGGCAAGCTGGAGAAAGTTGGCCCTGATGAAATAGTGCTAACGAAACTGGTCTCAAAAGGTACTGCTCCCCATATAAAAAATAAATTCATAATACTGAAACTTGAAAACCTTCGCCTCCTCTCGGAATCCGAACTAAGAGAGTGGAGAAAAAAGAATCTTGGAAATTCGATCAGGGACGTTTCAGTCCTTATCCCTGAAGGCGCTGGTCCTGAAGTTATCCTCGGCGCTATAAATACAAACAAAGACCTTTCAGCCTGCGAAATCAGTGATATTTATAAAGAAACCGAATCTGTAGAAACCGTAAAAGAAAATAAAGGTGTAGAAAAGCTCGCTGTGACTTATAGGATAACCATTTTTGGGGATTGTGATACAGATTGCGTCGAAACTGAGGTTACAGCTCTTCTTCAAGGTCTCGGATGCAGAATACGGGAGAAAAATCTTAGACTCAAATAACAGAAATAACTCTGATTCATACGATCTTAATTAATAAACAGAGAAAGTAATTTAAACAATCAAATTGCGGACGGCCACCCTACCTTAAAAGGTAGGGTATGCAAGGGCCGTCCGCTGTTATTTCGGGAATAGTTTAGTGTTCTTAGACAAAACTTT
>JADGNM010000140.1 GCA_017883485.1 Methanosarcina sp. | reverse complement strand
TCACGATTAAACCGGTTCAAATTAAGGAAAGTCCTACCCTCCCTCTGCTAATTTCAAGCCTGAACTTCCGGCTTATATAATCCTTTGCGGCTCCTTTTCCGTGTATAAGCAGTTCCACAAGGTCTTCAGGCTCATCGATGTCCGTACTTGCAAGGAAAGAATCATAAACTTCAATATTTTGTCCTGATTCTGCTGCTATCGAGCAATGTGTCAGGAAACTGGAGCCGTAGTACATGACCCTGTATCTTGAAGGGTTCCTGATAAACAGGATATTTGTGCCTCCGCCTTTTCCCGGGACAATACATATATCCTCTTTTGTCGAAGTTATCTCTTTTATATGGTTCGGAGAGAGGAGAGGCAAGTCAGCCATAACAATCAGGACTGCCTCCTCAGCCTGTTCGAGATAACTGTTTAGAACTCCATTAAGGTCTCTTTTGTCTAGATAAACCCGGAATCCCCTTAGGTTCTCAAGGCCGTACATCGAAGGGCTTAGAATGTCGATAGTTTCTATTCCGGCTTCCTTAACGGAATCTATTACCTGATTCAGCATGAGCTCAACTAACTCTTCCCTTTCTTCCTGGCTAAGGACAGGAGACAATCTGGATTTTGCATGGGCTTTCTTAAAGGGGATTACAGCTTTCATCTGGGCTCCTGCACCACCCGAATTGCGCCTCGGGAGTACGCGTCCTTTTCGCTGCGCTTCGCTCCGCTCAAGAGGACTAAATTATGGGCACGTTATTTCCGTGTTTTTCCGCGTTTTTCCGCGTTTTCCGCGTTTATAAAACCTTAGGACTTAAGTATAAATATTTACATTAAATTTATCTCTCTTATTCCATACTGCCTGTTTTTCAGAGTACGGCCATCATTCCTGCTTTAACATGTCTAATTAGCATTTAATCCTGCTGGACAGGTTCATTCAGGAATTCAGAATCCTTGAATCTTTCTTGAATTTCCGGGAGCCATTCTATACACTCCTGTGTATAGGGTAGTTCTCTCTTTTGGAATCCTGCCTGCTCCATGGATCATCCATTCGAGTTCTTCTACCGAGATCCTTTCCCCATTGGAGGCTCCTGCGGATTTGGAGATGTTTTCCTCCATGAGTGTACCTCCGAGGTCGTTTGCACCGCAGTAAAGGGCGAATTGGGCAAGTTTTTTACCCAGTTTTACCCAGCTTGCCTGAATATTATCTATATGTCCGTGTAAGAGGATGCGAGATAGAGCATAGGTTTTCAGGTCCTCAATGCCTGGAGTGGCATACCTGCCTTCTTTCATCAGTTTTTCCCCTAAAGGATTGTTATAAGGCAGGAAGGGCAGGGGCACAAACTCCGTAAATCCGCCTGTTTCTTTCTGAATCTCCCTGATGATCAGCATATGATCGATTCTTTCCTCACGGGTTTCGATGTGTCCGTACATCATGGTTGCAGTAGTAGGAATGCCTGCAGCATGCGCCTGCCTGACTACTTCGATCCATTCCCCTGTTCTCAGTTTTGAGGGACAGATTATCTCACGCACCCTGTCTGAAAGTATTTCGGCTGCAGTACCTGGCATGCTTTCAAGCCCGCTTTTCCTGAGCCTGAAAAGAGCTTCTTTTATCGTGATTCCGCTGGAATGAGCGGCATGGTATACTTCCATTGGCGAAAAAGCGTGAATGTGCATCTCAGGAAACTCTGCCTTAATAGCCTCTACAATACCAAGGTAAAAATCCAGGCCCACATCAGGAAGGAGACCCCCCTGGATACAGACTTCAGTCGCATTTTCCCGCTTTGCCTCTTTTACCTTTCCCATGATCTCATCAAGGCTGAGGATGTATCCGTTCATATCTCTAAAGGCGCAGAATCCGCACGTTCCCAAACAGCGGCTGGTAAAGTTGATGTTCCTGTTTACCACATAGGTAACCGCATCTCCGACTGCGAGGGAGCGGAGTTCGTCCGCAAACCTGAAAAGCTCCAGCGGAGGTATTTCCAGAAGCTGGAAAGCATCCTCTTTTGTGCTCTTCCCCTGGTATGCACGTTCTCTAAGTTCTTCTGGAATCGGTTCTTCTGGAACCGGTTCTTCTGGAATTTTACGGTTCATTTTTCTTCCTCCGAATGCCCTTCCCGGGGCTCTTCCTGTAACCCTCCCTGTCGGACAGCTGTTTGATTAGTTTGCCGATCTTGTCCGAGTACCAGCCCTTGCTCACATACTGAGGGTAAATTGGCAGGCGTTCCCTGAGCCGGATATTCCCCAGTTTCTCCTGAAGATCCTTTATATCCGGCCAACCGGCTTCGGGGTTGATCCAATCTATGGTCAGAGGGGATATTCCTCCCAGGTCCGTTACTCCTCCTGTGATAAGTATACAAGGATCAATAAGGTTTGGGGCTGCCTGTACAGCCACATCGGGCGGAAGGATCTGCCTGGCAAGTGATAAGGTATCAAGCATTACTTCTATTGTAGGCTCGGGAAAGTTTTCCATGGGTGTTCCGGGCTTTGGGGCAAAGTTCTGGATAATGACTTCCTGAATATGCCCGTACTCCCTGTGAAGGCCTGATATAGCCTGAAGGGATTCGATCCGGTCCTCCCGCTTTTCCCCAATTCCAACAAGCAGGCCGGTGGTATAGGGAATCTTCAGTCTCCCGGCTTCCCTGATTGTATCAAGCCTGCGTTCCGGAACTTTCCCGGGGCAGTCTTTATGGGCATTGAGGGCAGCCATGCCCTCAAGCATCAGCCCCATGCTCGCATTCAGAGGTTTTAAGGCTTCAAGTTCCGGGCGTGCCATAATTCCCGCATTCGTATGAGGAAGAATCCCTATATCGATTGCCTTTTCGCAGAGAAATAGGAGGTATTCCAGGGTAGAGGAATAACCAAGCTCTTTCAGCCACTCCCGGTATTCCGGCACCTCATCTGCATACTCCCCGAAAGTAAAAAGGGCTTCAGTACATCCTGCTTTTACCCCTTTTTCAAGAATGGGAATAACTTCTTCGGGCCTCATGAGCCTTGCGCCCGGTTGTCCTGGCTCCCGCTTAAAGCCGCAGTAAGCACAGCGATTCCTGCATATATTGGTTATCGGGATGAAGACATTTTTTGAATAGGTAACAAAATAGGAGTTTTCCGGTGGAATGATAAGACACCTGTTGAATTTGCTTGTTCCTTGAGTTTGCTTGTTCTTCCCTTCAGCCGATGATTTTTTTCATGGCTGCGGCCACGCCGAGGGCTACTCCTTCTACTTCAATACCACCTTTTCCCTTTGCTCCGTCTCCCACGACGTAGAGATTCGAAATGGGAGTCTCGTTACCAGGGTCAGTACCTGAGGCTGCCCTGTTTACCGGCCAGTTGTCATGGTATGATTGGATGAGCAAGACTTCGTATTTTCTACCGGGGAAGATTTCTTTTAGGTCATTAAGCCCTGAATCGATTTCGTTTTCGAGGCTTTTTACATTTTCCGGGGCTACATACTGATGAGACATTGTAAGGTGCTTTCCAGGCGGAGCCAGCTTCGGATCAACATGCGTAACTTCATTAATTCCGTTTACCCTTTTTGCATACGGGGTCAGCAGAACTCCGGAATACCCTATGAGGGGCTCATCTGCAGCAAGGCAAATCTTTATTCCGGCAGAGGGCTGCAGGGTCTTAAGCATCCTGATGTAGTCTGCGTAAATTTTTTCTTTAAGTGCTTCACTGCAGAGACAGGCAGTTGCGGCATGCCCGAGATTGCTGATGACCAGGTCTGCTCTATAAGTCTCATTGCCGACAACAACGCCTGTGGCTCTTCCGTTTTCCACAAGGATCTGTGAGACCTCGGCTCTTGTATGGATCCTTCCGCCATTTGCAAAGATTACAGCTTCCAGGGCATCGATTACTGCTTTGCAGCCGCCGATAGGAACACCTGGCCCGCCGAATCTGTACATGCTTTCTATTATCTCAAAAATTTCCTCTACACGGACTTTATCGCTTTTCAGGCTAAGGGACCAGCCGCAGAAGGAATCGGCAAATTTCACAAGCCATTCATCCTTAAATTGAGTCCTGATCCATGTTTGCAGACTGCTTCCTGTCGGGCGGTTCTTTCTCGTACTCACAACAAGAAGGGCAATTTTCAGCCGGTCTTTGTGGGAAAGGGGTTTGGTAAATTCGCTAAAAGCAATGTCTTTAAAGCCGTGCCTGTAATCCGGATGATGTTTTTTCAGGGGCAAGCGGATGGTTGGCCGGTCTGCCCGTACAATAATCACATCGGCTTTGACTTCCTTGAGAAATTGAGCTAAAGGGCCAGCGGGTCCGTGTGGGAGCATGTGTAAAGCTCCGGTGGAAAGCTGGAAGCCTCTGAAATTGATATTTGTAAACCTTCCTCCTGTGAGAGGAAGTCTTTCAAAAACTTCGACTTGATATCCTGCCTGCGAGAGTCGGGCGGCACTTAAAAGCCCGCCCAAACCTGCACCAATAACGATTGTTTTCACATCGGCACCTCTATGGCCTTAACCGGACAGTAGAAAGAACATATTCCGCATTCCACGCAGGCGGCAGTAATTTTTGCCTTTCCTTTTACCTCTATTGCCTCCTGTTTGCAAAAAGAAGTACATTGTCCGCATCCTACACAGTTATCGTTGATCTTCATGCTATTCCATCACTTTTCTATCACAAAAAGAGTTATTATATGTATTGGTTAGTATGCCGCTTTCTTTGTTTATAAAGATCTTTGTTAATTATGGTAAGTTCGCAAGCGAATTTTACTTTTCATGAATCAGGCAATAGACTTTCTGACCTTTTCGGCCCGTTAGTGTGCTTAATTGGCATGAAAGTCTTTCAAACTTTCATTTTTTGCCTGTTATTCGAGAATCTCATGTTCGTTTTCTGTAAAACTTATTCTTCATGAATAAACAGAGCAATTTTCAGAAAAAACGATAACGGAAAAAAATTGCGAAATTTAGGTTTGCCGACGGGGATCTCGTCGGACGTCTTTGACAAGGTCATGCTTGGAAAAGATTATCATGTTACGGATACTTTTCTGGATGCGGTATTTTCCGTCCGGACCCAGGGTGAAGAAGCGCCCCAGACGTTCCGATGAAATGTCGGCAGCGATGCTGATAGGATAGATGCCAATACGGGCCTGTTCGATGGCCCGGCTGCCAATATCTGTTGCGAAAATTTGTATCTTGAAAGTTTGCTTCAACATCTCCATGTGCCCTGTAACAGGATGCCGATGGAATAAGCCTCCTCACCGGTAGAACAGCCAGGTACCCAGATCCGTATTGCATCTTCTGCGTACTTTCCGACAAAGAGATTAGGGATGACTTTTTCCTTAAGCACATCGAAAGCCTTGGGATTACGGAAGAAATTGGTAACGCCGATTAAAAAGTCTCGACAGAGCGCTTCCACCTCGGCAGGTTTTTGCCCTAAATAGCGTACATACTCATCCATACTTTTGATATTATGGATGGTCATGCGCCGCTCGATGCGTCGGGTGATAGTGCCCTTCTTGTAATCGGAAAAGTAGTGACCTGTCTGGGTGAGCACTAAACTGAATATCTTTTTCATCGAATCTTCTGCCCCGGCCGGATGGGTTGTTTTCCCAAAAGCTTGTGTGACATAGGAAATGAGCTGGGCAGGCATTTCTTCTGACGGCAGGATGTAGTCTGCCAGACCGGGGGAGATGACGCTCTGCGGCATGCTGTCGTACTCGCTGGATTCGAGGGTTTGGGCCATCGCCATCCCGCCTTCAGCCTTAATCGCCCGCATTCCCAGTGTGCCGTCGCTGCCTGTACCTGAGAGCACAATGCCGATGGCTTGTTCCTTCTTTTCCTCGGCCAGGGAGCGGAAAAAGGAATCAATCGGCATGTTATGGCCGCGAGGCTCTGCCGGTTCCAGCAAGTGCAGCGCTCTCCCTTTATAAATCATGTCGCAGTTAGGCGGTATAACATAGACGCAGTTAGGGTTGACAGCCATCCCGTTATCGACTTCGTAAACTGACATCTTTGTATAGCGCCTGATCAGGTCTGTGAGGATGCTCTTGTGGTTCGGATCCAGGTGTATATGCACCAGGATAAAAGCCATGCCGGCCCCGGGGTTGTCGGGCATAGTTGAAAAGAAGGCTTCGAATGCAGCCAGCCCACCGGCCGATGCGCCGATGCCCACTACGGGAAAATCCTCTTTCGAAGATTTATTCCAGTCAGCATCCGAAGTAGGAGGTTCAATGATAGAGGTTTCTTCTGTAGTATGCATCTGCTCCTCTTCTGGTGCCTGTTCCTCTTTTAGCAGACATCATTTTCCAATTTTGGCGGGCAGGAATGTGCATCAAAAGTTTGTTTTTGATACTTCTCCAGGGTTTATTGGTAAAGTGAAATAAAAGGTTGAACCTTTACCCAGTTCAGATTCTACCCATATGCGTCCACCATGTCGCTCAAAAATTTTCTTACAGATTGCAAGCCCTATTCCTGTTCCAGGATAGTCTTCCTTATTATGCAGCCGTTTAAAAACTTCAAAGATTTTTTCAGAATATTGAGGGTCAATTCCAATTCCGTTATCCTTAACCGAAAACACCCATTCTTTCGCTTTTTTCTCTGCAGAAATGTGAATTTTTGGTGCTTCTTCGCTGTGGAACTTTATTCCGTTGATGATGAGATTCTGAAATACCTGAGCCATCTGAGTATTATCTGCCAATACTTCAGGTAAAGGATCATGAGACACGCTAGCTTTATTACTAGGGAGCGCAGAGGGTCACGGTGTGCCAAGAAAGCTCATTTATGCATCAGTATTGATGCATGAAATGTGCTATGCTACAGAAAAGATGA
>JADGNM010000139.1 GCA_017883485.1 Methanosarcina sp. | reverse complement strand
GTAAAGCAAATCCCGTATTTCAATTGTTTTTAATTCAAGGGCGCCGAGTGCGGAGATTAATTCAAGGCCAGCGTCTATTTTTGAGGTCAATTCTTACCTACCTGTGACTAGCCGTGCGTCATTTGTTGTCAAATATTTGATAATAATTCTTTAAATAACTGAATATGCTGAAAATTAGAATTATGCTTGTGATTATCCAAATTAAAATGTTTAATCTCTTTTTGTCCTTAAATAAATTCCAAACGTTATATATTCTTGCATCTGGTACATATAACGTTTATGCAGATTGGCGTTTTTACCCCCAGAAAACCTTTCCACAGGAATATCTGGAAGAGTAAGATATGGCTTCCCATTTCAAAGGAATCTATTATCCTGCTAATATATAAATATATTTTCTATTTTATATATTTTTCTTCCAATACTTTTTCTAAACCTTTAATTTACAGAAATTCAGCATCTTCATCCATAGGTTGTTCCAGAACCTTTCCATTATAAGCATTTATTTCCAGAGAATTATGTTTTCCTTTCACTTCCCATATAGGAATATAAACAAGTTCCAAGTCAAGTTCTACTTCTTCGGGCCTTGGGCTGAGGCTTCTGACTTCATATATAATTGCTTGCCCTTCCATATTGTTAAAACGCATTTCGCGTGTATTCTCCTCTATAATTAAATCAAGAATTATCTTTTGTGCCTGTTTCCTGTCCATATTCGGTCTCTTAACCTCATACTGTACTGCTGGAATTCTTGTAGGTACACCAAATCCTTCAATATTCATCTCTTCCCTTGATTTATTTAGGGCGTTAAGAAGACCTTTTCCTTCTCCGGCAATACTTAGAACTCTTGACCTGAATTTTTTTTCAACCTCAACATTATATCTGTATTTCCAGAAAGGCACAAATTTCAAAATTGCATCTTTTGAGTGGCTTACATAGGGCTTTGCAATGATAATTGCCTGATCTTTAGAAATTTTTGGCTTCACTGAATGTATATTAAGAATTTCGTATGAGTCAACTTTGGGAAGCTCAACCTGTTGCTCAACCTGTTGCTCAACCTGTTCGAATCCATCTGAGTTTTTCGTTTCCTCATCATAATCCCATGGTGGAGATCTGGCTACAGAGAAGGTTTTTTCTGCCATCAGTGGCTGGCTCTGAAGCGGCGTAAATTTTCCGCTAAAGTAAGGTTTCTTTTTAAGTGCTTCTTCCGCTTTCCATCTTTCCGCTGCATGCAGTTCAAAAGTTGGTTTTCTGAATGAATCCGATGTTTCATTTATTAGTTGGGTTTCTGGTTCAGAACAAGGACTTTTCGGATTCTGCTCCATATTTAAGAGTACAACCCTTCCTATCTGAAGGGCCAGCTCGTCCCTGTCCCAGATATGGATTCCAAGTTCAGCTGCATAATTGATTAATTCTCTGGACGTTTTCTGGGTCATCACATAGATTCCAGTACAGCCTTCTATCGTCTCGGAAAAGACTTTTATCTCACCGTAATCTGGTCTTAAAGCACACCTGACATAAGCTTGATGTTTGTTTTTCTCAACAAGAATGTCACACTGGCTGGACTTTGTGACATTATACCCGCATGATTTGAAGATATCCACAAGGATTTCTAATAGGTCTTGCTTCATGATACTCACTACTCTATATCCTGCACAGCTGAAATAACTTATGTTTACATTCAAGAATTATAATAATTTTGCACTTGTTATACGCTAGATCTCCTCACTTCTTATTCTTCTCATTCTATTTCCAAACATACAATTATTTAAGAAATTAAAACCTAATCACGTACATATGAGTGGGATTAGGCTTGGAGCAGATTCTTTCTCGACATATGAAGAGGGAATAAAAAAAGAATGGATTATAGAAAACGGGCTTGGAGGATATGCTTCCTCTACGGTCATCGGTGCAGCATCGAGAACTTACCACGGACTACTTGTGGTAGCTCCAGAAACTTCCTCAGGAAGGTTTCTTCTGCTTTCTTCTCTTGATGAGGAAATCTCTATCAATGAGGAAATTTATAAATTAGCAACCCATAAATATCCGAGCACTATTTATCCCACGGGCTTCAATTACCTTTCCAAATTCATATTTGCCCCGTTTCCTCTTTGGGTTTATCAAACAGATGTTTTTACTGTGAAGAAAAAAGTCTTCATGATCCATAACGGTAACACGACCTGTATCCTCTATGACATCAGATCACGAGAGGAAGGAGCTTTGTTAAGAATCTTCCCTCTTGTAAACTCAAGAAACTTCCATTATACTACTCACTCTGAAGACATCCGTTTTTCCCAGAAAGCTGATACTATGAGAGTGCAACTGGAAAGCTCTAATGGTTTCACTTTCTCGCTTTCATCCAATCTCAAGTATCATTTTGATCCGAAATGGTACTATAATTTCGAGTATGATGCTGAAAAAAAACGAGGACTTGCCTTTCAGGAAGATAACTTTAACCCAGGTTATTTTGAAAGCAAGCTCAAGCTGGGAACTTCTCGCTTTTTTGTCGTGGCTTCAACCGAAGATGTTTCCTATTTTACTCTCGAGCAAGTTGATGAACTCTATACCAGAGAAGTATATCGACAGAATCTTCTTGCTTTTAACTCAAGACTTACTGAATCTTTCGCCCTTAAGCTTCTTAGGGTAACTGACTCTTTTATCATAAAAAATCATTTTTCAGGCGACACTACGGTAGTTGCTGGATATCACTGGTTTTCTGACTGGGGGCGGGATACCATGATTTCTTTGCCTGGCCTGCTTTTAATTCCCCATCGCTTCGAAGAGGCTAAACATATCCTCAATAACTTTGCCAAATATTGTCGGAAAGGCTTAATCCCAAACGCTTTCCTTACTCTCGGGGGAGAACCAATCTACAATACAGTGGACGCACCTCTCTGGTTTATTCATGCCATAAGCCGCTATTTCGCATATACAAAGGACTTCCGGTTTCTTTCCGAAATCTGGGCTACAATTGATAGTATCATAGATAATTACCATAAAGGCACAGACTTTGGAATCGGTATGGATTCCGATAATCTTATTCGACAGGGACCTCAACTGACATGGATGGATGCGAAAATCGGGGAATGGGCGGTGCCCCCGAGAGCAGGTAAAGCCTGTGAGATAAATGCTCTCTGGTATAGTGCCTTGAAAACTGCCTCCAATCTGGGCGCTCTTCTCGGTAAAGATATTTCCTCATACGAAGCTCTTGCAGTTGGGGCAGCTTCGAATTTTGAGAATGTTTTCTGGAACCCGGAGACCAACTGTCTTTTTGATGTAGTATGTCAGGACGAGACAGAAAATCAGGTTAAAGACCCTGCTATCCGCCCGAACCAGATTTTTGCAGTGAGTCTTCCCTACACCATGCTTTCTCCTGAGAAAGAAAAAGCAATTGTAGACAGAGTTGAAAATGATCTTCTGACGCCCTTTGGGCTCAGAACTCTATCAAGTGATCACCCTTCATATAAAGGACACTATCATGGAGACTCCGTAGCCAGAGATACAGCCTATCACAATGGAACCGCCTGGCCCTGGCTCCTTGGAGCTTATGTGAAAGCTTACAGGAAGGTCCACAATTATTCTAAAGATAGTCTTGAGGATATGCGAGCTCTTCTCCAGGGATTTGATATGCATCTAGAAACTGCAGGCATCGGCACCATTTCTGAAGTTTTTGATGGTGATTATCCTTACTTGCCTGGCGGCTGTATTTCCCAGGCCTGGAGTGTTGCGGAAGTCTTCAGGGCGTATGTTGAGGATGTACTCGGGATCAAACCTTAATGTGAAAATGAGCCACGGTAAATGAGCAACAAATTATTTCGGAGTGCAATAAACTCATGACGTTTTTACCCAATATCTCTTGGCAAAGATTATTTAGCAACTTCCCTTTATATTGTCCTGATATCATCTTTTCAACGTGATGTAGTCTAGTTACTTTATAACTGATCCTTAAACTTTAGATAAATAATCTAAGCAAAATATCCATCTTAAACATTTTATAGGAGATGACTGGTATAAAATCGATAATCCTTGCAGGAGGCTCAGGTACGCGTCTCTGGCCTCTCAGTCGGGAAATGTATCCCAAACAATTCTTAAAGTTTGGTAGCACATCCCTTTTCCAGGAAACTGTGCTTCGTTGCCTTGAAGTTTCTGATATCTCGGAAATATTCATTGTGACCAATGAAAATCTAAAATTCTTTGTTATCGGGCAAATTGAAGAGATCGGATATTCGATTCCTTCTGAAAATGTCTTAATCGAGCCCGAAGCCAAGAATACGCTTCCTGCAATCTTCTTCGGAATGAGAGAAATTGAAGGGAAGTTTGGGAATTCTATCGTAGGAGTGTTTTCTTCCGATCACGTTCTTGACAGAGATGCGATGAAGACAATTTCTTCGGCTGAAAATCTGGCTCCTGACTTCCTTGTTACCTTCGGGGTTGTTCCTGATTTCCCTCATACAGGATATGGCTATATTAATGCCACAGAAATTTGTGGCCAGGGTTATAAGGTCTCGGAATTTAGAGAAAAGCCGGATTTCGAAACTGCGGAAAAGTACATTAAAGAAGGCTGTCTCTGGAATAGTGGAATGTTCCTTTTCGAGACAGGGCTTTTCTTTAAAGAAGTAAAAAAACATGCACCCTCTGTTTTCGCATGTTTCGAAAAAGGGAGTAACATTAATGAAATTTACTCAGACCTCGAAAAAATTTCAATTGATTATGGGATAATGGAAAAATCTGATCGGGTAGCAGTCGTAAAACTGGATCAAAAATGGAGTGATCTTGGAAATTTTGAAGCAATTTATAATGAATTCGAAAAAGACTCCATAGGAAACGTTGTCTACGAATGTGATCCTATGCTGCTCAACTCTGAGGGAAACTTAGTATATTCAAAAAGCGGTAAAATCGTCTCACTCATCGATATTAAGGATATGGTTATCGTTGATACCAGCGACGCTCTGTTAGTCTGCCCCAAATCCAGCAGCCAGAAAGTGAAGGAAATTGTCTCCGAACTTAAAGACAGGAATGACGAGAGGGTATTTATAGGACAGACAGTCTACAGGCCCTGGGGTTCGTATACATTACTTGAAGTCTCTCCCGAGCATAAGATCAAAAATATTACCGTGCATCCTGATCACAAGTTAAGCCTTCAGCTGCATTATCACAGGAGTGAGCACTGGGTAGTTATAAAGGGTATGGCCTGTGTGGAAATTAACGGCCAGAAATTTTTCTTGAGACCTGGAGAAAGTACTTTTATTCGGGCAGGGGAAAAACACAGATTATCCAATCCTGGGAAGATTCCGCTTGAGATAATTGAGGTGCAGTTAGGAGAACTTGTAGATGAAGCGGATATTGTCAGGTTTGATGATATTTATGGGAGGAACCAATTTGAAAGTCTTAATTCTCAAAAATGAAGTTAAATAGATCAAGGAGGACTTTGTTGTCTGAAATTACTGATGTAGAACTTAGCCCTCAGCAAGTGCTTGGAATGCGCAGGAGAGGGGCCTACCGGGAAATCCCCGTGATGTTTCCCAGGATTTTTGAGTTTGCTTTCAGAAAAAATATTCAGATTGCCGGTTATCCGATCTTTCTCTGCCATGAGATTACATTTGAAGAGGTAGAGAAGGCTGATAAAGAAGAAAATGCCGATATTGAAGTTGCAGTGCCTGTTGCGGGAGTTATTGAACTTCCGGATAAAGAGGAAATTAATCTGTATGAACTTCCAGGAGGAGAGATGGCGAAAATTATTCACAAGGGACCTTATGAAGAGTGCGTTCCCACTTATGAGAAACTTTTTTCCTGGATTACGGAACAAGGAAAAAGAATTGTAGGTCCCATTCGTGAGGTATACTTTAACGATCCTCGGGAAGTTCCGCCTGAAGAAATACTGACTGAAATTTATGCGCCTTTGGACTGATGTTGAAACGAGACGAAATATGTTACTTTTTACTTTTCTTTATTCTTGTCCAAATCCGCCAGTTAGTTTGTAAGGTGAACTTTTGATTTCTTTGGTATATTTATTTCTTTTTTTGTCTTTTTTTAAAGGTAATGCTTATATCTTTTCACTAATACTTATTTAATCACATTATTTGAAATAATTATTTACTTTAGAGGAAACTTGCCAATTTATTCAGAAGGGATGATCTTATGAAATTAGAACTCATTAATCTCCTCTTATTTTCCGATAAAAGGAGGAATTTCCTTCTATTATTGGCTGAAGGGCCTAAAAGTATTGATGAGGTTCTTAATTTGCTTCAGATTCCCAGAGTTTCCCTGCTTCCCCAGATAAAAAAGCTAAAAGAAGAGGGGTTGATTGTTCAGGAAGGAGATATATACCGTCTTTCAGCTATTGGTGACATTTTAGTTAAAAAGGCACAACCTCTGCTGAACGCAATCAGTGTATTCGAAAAAAATGAGTATTTTTGGAGCCAACGGAAACTGGACACCATTCCTTTTCCTTTTCTAAAACGGATATGGGTGCTTAAATGCTGCCAGCTGATCGGGCCGGGAATCGACAATTGGTCAGATTTCTTTCCAGAGTCGGTCAGGTACTTCGACGAATCTGCAAAAATTATGCTTCTCTTCTCCTATTTTCATCCTTCGATCCCTTCCCTTTGCCTGGAACTCGCAAAGAAAGGCGTTGAGTTAAAACTTGTGGCTCCTCGCCAGTTTATATCGGTAGATTTTTATAATATGATTATAATATAAATAGGTAACACACTATTTGACGTAAATAATGATAGGAGTTTGATCACCCATTTGCGAAAAAACGTTTG
>JADGNM010000005.1 GCA_017883485.1 Methanosarcina sp. | reverse complement strand
ACCCACATTTCGAATTATGTCACTTCTGTACATTTTCACGGCACAAATGTATAATTTCATAGAATTTGCACAATAAAATGTCCAATATCTAGAGAAAATTATCCCATATTGGCAGGGGTGCGGAATGTGAGATATAAAGCAATTCGGAGCAGACCTTTACAGTTACTGCTGGCCAAGAGATGCTGCCTGGGCCTGCCTTGCGCTAGATAAGGCGAGGTACCACCACCTGAGTACCGAGATATTCGAATTCTTCTCAAAAATTATCACGCCCAGAGGCAACTTCCTTCACAAGTACACTCCTGCAGGTGACTTTGGGAGCACATGGCACCCGGTGCCCATGATTCAGATTGATGAGACGGGACTTCCCCTATACGCTCTCTATAATAACTGGGACATCGCAAAAAGTGTATGGACTACAGGCAGGTACTACAGAGGGCTTGTAATTCCTGCCGTTAATTACCTTACAAAAGCAATCAATAGAGAAACAGGCCTTCCAATTTCGAGTTTCGACCTATGGGAAGAACGCAAAGGTGTACATACCTACAGCGCCTGCACCGTTTATGCGGGCCTCAAAGGTGCTTGTGAACTTTCCCGTTCCCTTGGAGATTACGACAACGGAAACGGCTGGAAGGATGCTGCAGATCGCATTAAGGAATCTATTCTGGAGAGGCTCTACGATGACAGACTCAAGCGTTTCCGACGCTCTCTCGATGACCCTACCCTCGACTCATCTGTGTTTGCAGTCTGGTACTTTGGAATTCTCCCTCCCGATGACCCAAGAGTCGTCCGGACAATGGAAGCTATCGAAAGAGAACTTAAGCGCCCTTCCGGAGGGATTGCACGGTATCTCCACGATAACTATTTTGGCTATATGAACAGCTGGATAATCTGTACCCTCTGGCTGTCCAAGTGGCATTCGGCGGTCGGGAACTTGAACAGGGCTCTTGAACTCCTTGACTGGTGTGCAACCCACGCCCACCCTGCGGGCCTTATGCCCGAACAGGTAGATGACAAAGGCAGACCCCTTTCCGTGCTCCCGCTAGCCTGGTCTCACTCAGCCTATGTGCTGGCTGTCCTCGAATATCTGCAGGCCCTTGAAAAAAGAGAAAGAAACACCTGCACCTGAGCGGAAAACCAAATCTCCCGAAAATAGAAATGAATCATAATCAGAAGCTGCAGTCAGTACCAAAGCTATTACAGTCCAAAATGGAAAAACCAAAACCTGAAAACGCGAAAAACGCAGAAAACCATACCCATATCAGAAATTAGTCAGTTTGAGCGAGCAAAGCGAGCGAAAAGGATACCACGCTGCTGAAACAGAATTAAGGGATTAATTTTCATTTAGTCCTCTTGAGCGTAGCGAAAAGGACCTCGTGCTCCCGAAGCGAAACTCGGGCGTTAAAGCTTCTTCTCAAAGTAAAGGTACCCACTTTCTTTTTTCTTTAAAGAAAAACCGTGTTTCAGGTACATATCTATTGCTTTTGTTAGAGTCGGATCGGTTTTAAGCATGACACCCGAGCAATTTTTTTCGGCAAAACCCAGAGTAGCCATAAAAAGCTTTTTCCCATTACCTTTTCCCCTGAACTCCTTTTTAAGGTAGATACGCCTGATTTCGCACAGAGAACCTTCAAGCTTTCTAACGCCTGCAGTGCCAACAACTCTGCCGTCTTCAATCCCTACAAAAAAAGTACCTCCGCTTGAAAAGTAATAACCGCTAATGTCATTAAGATCGGCATCTTTAAGCCTGTCATACTCAAAGCCGTGCTCCAGCAGGACACCAAGGACAAGATCGTGGACTTCTTCTTTTCTGGAATCATCATATATCTGGATTATCATTACCTTCTCCCGCCGAATAAGGTCGAAGTTCCTGTGCTTTATCACTGCCTGTATTCAGGCCATTTGGTGACGCTCCAGAATGAATGTACTTTTGGGAATTGATGTATTTCTCCGGGTTTTTCAGAAAATCCATGGAAATGGTGTGGAAAATCTTCGTGCCGGTAACCAGAATCTTTTCATCGATATCGAAAGTGCATGAATGATTGATTTCCACAATTCTTTTTTCCGGGTTCCTGTTACCCAGAGAAATAAAGATGCCGGGCACCATTTGCAGGTAAGCTGAAAAATCTTCGGCTGCAAATGTTTTTTCGATATCAGAATAGATTATTAAATCTGGAAAACTCTCCTGCAATTTTGAATGCACCGCATCCGTAAATGTGGGGTCATTTACAAGGACAGGATAGCCGTGAAGGATATCAAGGTCGTAGTCAGAGTAGCCCAAAAACTCTTCACCAGGTTTCATGTATTTTTCTGCTACTTTATCCAGGCATTCCTTTATGGTCCTGTCAATGATATCGGTTGTCTCCATATCAAAGGTCCGGTAACTCCCAAGGATTTTCACTCTGTCAGGAATCCTGTTGAACTGCGCTCCGCCCTGGATTCTTCCTACTCCAATGACATACTTATCCGGCTCAAGCTGTTTTTCCAGAGAAGAATAGAGGCTGCCAATAAAATCAATTGCCATTCTGACAGGGTCAATGCAGCTTTCAGGTATCGAGATATGTCCTCCTTTTCCTTTAAGGATGATTTCGAACCTGTTGGTGCTTGCCATGAAAGGTCCGGACCGAAAACCAACACTACCTGACTCATGTTTGGTAAAAATGTGCATGCCCATGACCGCATCTACACCTTCAAGCCCTCCTTCGGCAATCACCCTTTCCGAACCGCCTGGAGGGATTTCTTCTGCAGGCTGAAAGATAACGCGGACTTCTCCAGGAAAATCCCTGTTTTCCTGAAAAAGCCGGGCAGCGCCAATAAGCATTGCGATGTGCCCGTCGTGCCCGCAGGCATGCATTACTCCATCATTTCTTGAAATGTAGTCCCTGTTCCTTTCTGTTAATTCTTCCTGCACCTGCAGCCCGTCCGTATCCGAGCGCAGGGCAATGCAGGGACCCGGTAATGTCCCCCGGATGCTTGCAATCACGCCTGTATCCGCAATCTTCCTGGCTTCTATTCCCATTTCTCCAAGGAACTTCAAAATTCGCTTCTGGGTCTCGTATTCTTCAAAACTTAATTCGGGATATTGGTGAAATTCACGCCTGAGCCGGATAATCCAGGCTTCAAGCGCTTCTGTATTTAGTTTATCTCTCAAAAGTATTACCTCGGATTTTCTGCACCTGCAGGCTATTCCGTTTACTGGTGGTATATTGTTTAAAATTTAATACCTGATAAATATATACATAAATGATACAATACATTTCCTGTTGTTTATTATTAATTGTGATAAAGATGTGAAGTCAAGACTCTTAAGATTTGAGTACCCTATTAAAAATTGAGTATCTAACAAGTTTCAGGAATGATGTAAATGCTCAAAACACGCCTGAGGGATTTTCTTGTCACAAAAGATGACTGGCTTTTTGCGGTTTCTGACTATTTCAGCAGTAATGGGATCAGGGCCACTCTCCGATACGTCCCGGATGAAAACGGGGAAAGGGAGTTTAACGGAAAAAGATACAAAAAATATGATTTTGATCCGGCTTTTGAGTTTATGAGAAAGCATAGGCCTGACTGGGTACAGGACGTTCATGTGGTTCCTGAATCTGAAGTAAAACAGGTTCTTCGCCCCTCTGACGTCATTCCTGAACTTGTAAACTACGATAGCCGCATAAAAGAGATTGTAAAGGTACTTGATTTGGCCGGAGTTCCAAGAACAAGTATGGGAGTTACCGGATCAATGCTGGCAGGCCTGCAGAACGAGAGTTCTGATATTGATTTTGTTGTCTATGGTCCTCTATGGTTCAGGGCAAGGGACTCCATAACCATTGCAAAACAGCAGGAAAATCCAATAGAAGAAATCAATGAAGATATGTGGCAGAGAATTTACAGGAAGAGAATTCCGGAAATCTCATTTGATGAATTCATGCTGCACGAATCCAGAAAAGGAAACCGCGGCATGGTTGAAGGCACTTATTTTGACCTTCTTTTTGTAAGAGAATGGGACCAGATTAAAGAACCCCTTCTGCGCGGAAAGGATACGGTTAAAATGAGAATCGAAGCTGAGGTCAAAAATGCTGACTTTGCCTTTGACAGTCCTGCCTTTTATAAGGTTGAGCATAACGAGATCGACCATGTGCTTTCCTACACTCATACATATGCAGGTCAGGCTCTGCCTGGAGAAATTATAGAAGCTTGCGGCATCGTTGAAGAGGCCGGGAATCTAAAACGCCTTGTTGTGGGTACTTCAAGAGAACCGAAAGGAGAATGGATACGCTCTCTTACATGGCTTGAACAGTGCGGGTATATCTAAGGAAAAAGAAGAAAGCTATTAAAGAAATAAAGAAAAAGGAGAAAAAGGGAATTGTGAAAAATAGGAGAAAGTAGCCCTTTGGAAAAGTAGCCCTTTATTATTACTTTTCAGCACCTGTCTATATACCTGTTTATATTTTCACTTGTATTTTCCTTTTCTTCTAGCTATTTACTTTTTTGTCATATTGTCAGCTATCTCCTTCTTTTTAATATTACGTATGAAACCAATATATCTGCTGCGGCAAGGACAGTTCCAATATCCGGCATACTTTTCTGATCTTTTTTATTATCTGAATTCAGATTTTCCTTTTTTTCTTCAGACAGGTTGCTATTATTCAGAGTCAGATTCTTTTCATTTTTGGCCTGGAGTTTTTCGGTATTCACAATACTTTTTTTCCCAGTGGTCGAGATTGCAAAGGGAGAAAAGCCTGGGGTCTCTGCAGTAAAATAGAAATAATCTTCGTTTTCTCCCTTCAGGACCGTAGTCGGCGGATTCCACATATTTTGACTGTACCTGTACAGGGTTACTTTGCTCTTGTCGATGCCGCGTTCGGAAATCCAGGTCTTACTTACCCTGAAGGTTATTCTGGCGTTTTCCAGATTTTCAGGGCTTGAAAATCCGCTATTCCCGATCCAGATATTTATGTTCTTGTAGACTTCCCCTGGAGCAGGTTCCTTGACTATTGAGGACGTATTTTTAAGTACCTCTACAATAGCAGTTGTCTTTCCAAAGTTCTTTTTCGGATCAAACTCTACACTGACGATATCATTTGCCCCGCCTTTAAAGGTGTAGAAGGCATGGACTCCTTTGAAGATTTTTTCATTTGAAATTTCCTTGAGCTCTATATTCTTGCTGGATTCCGGAGAGACAGAACCTCCGCCATCTCCTCCGCCTCCTCCACTACTTCCTCCATTACTTCCTCCACTACTTCCTCCACTTCCACCCGAATTGGAGACCATTTCTGTTACGGTTATATACCCGGTTTTTGTCTCGATATCACTTCCGTAAGTACCGTTAGTTGCCTTGAGAATAACAGTATAGGCGCCCGGATTTTCGTATGTATGAACCGGGTTTCTTTCTGGAGAATCAATGATTCCATCTCCATCAAAATCCCATTCCCAGGAATTCGGGCCGTTGACAGATAAATCTGTGAACTGGACGGTAAGAGGTGCGGTGCCTGCGAGTGGAGTTGCGGAAAAATCAGGATCAGGCAGAGGGGAAGTTACTTTTATCTCTGTTGATCCTCCCACAGAGGCAGCAGGGATGGAATAGGCAGAAACCGTGCCCGAGATTTTCGAGACTCCAAGCTTGGAAGTTGAGGGCACGACCACGTTATACATAATGGTTTTTTCTTCACCTTTCGAAATGTTATCAACCCAGATCCATTCCTGGGTAGATTCTTTAAAAGTGCTGATATTCTGGAATGTAGCTCCATCATTACCTACCCGACTTAACTGCCATCCATCAGGAAGATTTTCATTGAGTGCCAGGGCTTCAACGTGCTGATCTGATTTTATATGCACCGTAACTGTAAAAGTCCCTCCTGCATTAACTGTTCCGGCAGATATTTCCCTGTTTGCCGTCATCCCTGCGGCTGAAACAGGGAGTATCGCCCCTGCGAGAAGAAAAATAAGAGCAAAACCTGAAATAAGATGCGAAAGTTCGGTCCGGTTTTTAGTCCTGACAATCTGGATAAAATTCATAAAAATGACCCTTAACTTTTTTCTTTAGTTTTCCTGAAATCTAATCCAAAATCTTAATTATGTCTCTCTATATATTATTATAACGGTTGGTTTTTTTATCACTTTAGATAGAAGGCAATTTTCAATTTTTTTTATGCTTATATAGCTTATATAGTGGTGAAAGACTAATGAATAATCTTAAATGAGATGGGATTTTACAGTCATAATAATTTTTTGTGGTCCATTATTTGTTGATTGATATTATTCCAAAAAATAGAAATACAGCTTCAAGCTCCGTTTTGTCCCACATTTTAGGCGCTTTGGAGCCAGCATATTATATGAACATAAAAACGCAGACAAAGTGTCGGAGAAATGGCATGAAATATCGATCATTATTCGTGAACGACCAATATATAGAAGAGCAAGAAATTTATGATTTTATCTCTTCCTGGAGCTCGGACACATAAACAGCACTTATATGCTGGCAGGCGCATATATCAGAACTGTAAAGTGTGCCCTGTACGAGGATCGAAAATGACGTTCGAACAAAAGTATACATCAGATAACTTCCTAAAGGTTCTGTCTGAAGATGCTCCGAAATCAACAGCTGCTGTAATATCTGAAGTTGGTTGTGGTAGAAATACTGCAAAGCGATATTTAGCGGAGCTCGAAAAAGCTGGCAAAATTAAGAAAGCCCGAATTGAAGGGTTAGTACACTATGGCTGGCTGCGAGTACCTGAGCTAGAGCCTGTGAAAGAGCCAGAACCGTCCAGGAAATCGAAAGAGGAGTTAGAGGACGGTATTCATTTCTGGTGTTGTATTGATGAATTCAGGGAAGAGCATCCAGACAATCAAATAGCGCAATTAGTATGTACTTTGATCCGCGGTGCTGATCCTGAGCTGTATGATAATTGCATAGTTGATGCGAAAAGAGTAGATGCCGACCTTGCTTGCCTGCGTGAGTGGCTGATGAAGTGATCAATCTTTGTCCGGCACGGATAAGCAGCTATCAAGCAAACTACTCAGAATGAAACAGGCTTAAGGAATGAAACAGATTTATGGTTACTCTTCCAGGCTGAGAGAATAGGAACAGATATCGTGTTGTTTTACAAAGTCTTTTTTTCACCTTTGATCTCTTAACATGAGTGTAAGTACTCATATTATTCCCTTCAATATATTTTCTAAATTCTTCGCTATAATTTAATGCTGGTAGGAGCTGCGAAGAGAAACTGATCAATTAGGCAAAATAGCAATATCAGATTGCTGTTAATGCATTAGGTATGGTAAAGGTATTAATTACATAAAGATAAGCCTTTTTGCCTTACCTTTTAAAATCGTGGTCAAGTATATGGATAAGTCCTATCAAGAAAAGTATTGTCACTACTGCGGATAGGTAAATGAGACGTCTTTTGCTCATCATTTTCATATCCGATAAATAAATCATTTGAGAAGTAGTCGGTAGGGTTCCGAGTCCCTATTCTCGTCTCCCTACCTATCCAACCCAAAGATTAAGAGGAAGTCCTATTTCTCTCAATCTTATACAGTATTAGTGACATAGTGATATATATAGATTATTACATATTCAAAAAAATTGATCGGATAACGTCACAATGATATTTTTCTCACACTTCGGATTTTGCCCGATCGCTACAAAAAAGGAGAGCTCGTTTTTAGGGCAACAAAGTTTTACTTTTTCAGACAGATCCCCCACTGTTCCTGTAGGAAAACAATAGTACAGGCAGCCGGTGCCATGCATGGTAGAAATGCACTGGTTTGCAAGATGTCCTGAGATGACGTTGTATGATGGATCTTCGCTGTCTTAAAAGAAAGTTTTATATCAAAATAATCAAAAGTATCTGATAATAGCGGTAGTGTGCAATATGCGCAATCAATTAACCTTCACTTTTAATAGGTATTTATTTCACTTTTAAGAGGTATTTATTAATCTTCCCTAATAGGAAGCTACCACCGGATGATCAAAAAATATTACTACTATCCACCCAATTAACCTCAAATGATTATCGGCGTAATGGGGCCTGAAGGCTCATACTCGGAAAAAGCTGCAAAGTTATGGACCGCGAAATACGACCTTTGCAGCGCAGAATTCAGGTATTTTGCAGATATAGAGGATACGCTCCTGGCAGCAGTCCAGGGGAAATCGGATCTCTCGGTAATACCGGTAGAAAATTCCATCGAAGGCTCAGTAGGCATAACTCTCGATCTCCTTCTTGAAAAGGATGTCAAAATGGTAGGAGAAGTTGTTGTCAAAATAGAGCATTGCCTGCTCGCGAAAGGTAGGCTTGATGAGATCAGGATCATTCTTTCCCACCCGCAGGGGCTTGCCCAGTGCAGGCATTTCCTGAAAAAGCATTTTCCTGGAACAGAACTCAGGAGTACGGGCAGTACTTCCCACGCAGCCAGGCTTGCGGGAGAGTTTGAGGAAATGGCGGCAATTGCCTCCCCTGAGGCTGCAGAATGCTATAAGTTGAATACTCTTCTTTCAAACATTCAGGATCAGAAAGAAAATTATACACGTTTCATTGTTTTGAAAGCAGGGGAGAAAGATCCGAATGCAGGAGAGAAAGATCCATTTAAGCAAGCTTCGTTTTCGACCTGCAAAAATTCCCCCTTCAAGACTTCCCTTATAGTATATCTTCAAAAAGACAGGCCTGGGGCATTATATGAAATTCTCGGAGCTTTTGCAAAAAGGAAAATCAACCTGACAAAGATCGAGTCCAGGCCTTCGAAAAAGGAACTTGGGGATTATTACTTTTATATCGACTTTGAAGGGCATTCCAGCGATGCGCTTATAAAAGATGCCTTAGAAGATATAAAAGTCAAAGTTGATACTCTTAAGGTACTGGGTTCTTATCCTGCCTTTAAGAAGTGAACAAAAAGCTTAAAAATGTTCAGACACTAAGAAAATGAAGTAAGTTTATTCGGTGTGATGATTTGGATCTTGAAACGTCAATTAAAAAGTACGAATCTGCAGTCCGAGTTTATAACTTATTATATACTTTACTTGATTTTGCAACAATATTCTTCGCTTTACATATCATTTTCTCATTAACCAATATGGAAGACATCTTTTCGATAATAAGTTTTTTTGAACCTTATACAGGTATAAAATATGATTTTCTAGGTTTTAAGGTCCTGTTTGAAACTTTAGGGATTATACTGGTGGAACTTTTGCTTACCATAATAATTACCGCCATCAGATATAGTTTGAAGGAAAAAAAAGATGCTATAAAACTTATTGAGGAAAAATTTCCAGCACTTAAGGAAAAGCTGAGAACGGCCTATGACAACAGGAATACTGATAATATAATCGTTAAGGACCTTATAGGCGGGGTAATTATTGCGCTCAAGCCAGTAGAGTCCCTGTCCCTGTTGAACACAAAATTGTTAACAATAGGAATCGGATTGACGTTACTTACAGGTTTGGGTGCTATGTATATAGCAACTACCGAGTATCATACAGATATATCCCCTAAAAATATCCCTCAAGTTATAGCTCCATATGTCTCAGGTCCGAACGCGGATCTTTACCCCGTAGCGGAAAATGGGGGCACATCGAACAATGAGAACAATAAGGAGGGTCTTTTCGGAAAACCTGAAGTTATTGTAGTAGAGGGCAAGGCGGTCGACTTTAAGATCCCTCCTGGCTCCGGGCAGGGCTTTACAAGCGAGCAAGAAGGAAATAAGACAAACGAGTCATTTATTCAATCTAATCCTGTAAATCCTGAAGCAGTTGCTTCCCAGGCATATTATGAAAATTTACCTGAAGGATACAGAAACGTTATCCAGAATTATTTCGAAGAAATGGCAAAAGAATAAATGGAAAAATTATCTAAAACAGATTAACTTATCTAAGATAAATTAGATGTATTCAGTTTGATTGAAAGTTGCCTGAAAGCAATTCTTGAATAACAGATTGTATTTTGATGTTATACTGTCGCAGGAGCAGGTAACATCCGGTAGAAAGCAGCTACAAGACCTGCAAAAACAGCAAATTAATGGGTGAAGCAGATATGAGTGAAAGTAATATCGACTCTGGACAGGCCGCCACGACCTACCAGAATGCGGGCAGAATTTTCAAAACTTTTTTTGAAGAGATAGGGAAAGTCATAGTAGGCCAGAATAGGGTAATGGAGCAGATCGTAATTGCAATTCTCTGTGAAGGGCATGCCCTTGTAGAAAGTAATCCCGGGCTTGGAAAAACCCTTATGATTTCCACAGTCTCACACGCAATGAATTTGAAATTCAGCAGGATTCAGTGTACTCCTGACCTCATGCCATCTGACATCACGGGGACAAACGTCATAGAAGAAAAAGACAATAAAAAAGAATTCAGGTTCGCGCCAGGGCCGATTTTTGCAAATGTTGTCCTTTCAGATGAGATCAACAGGGCATCTCCTAAGACCCAGTCCGCACTCCTTGAGGCAATGCAGGAACAGCAGGTAACAGTAGGAAACGATACCTTCCTGCTTGACCGCCCCTTCTTTATTCTTGCAACTCAGAACCCCATAGAAATGGAAGGCACATATCCTCTACCCGAAGCTCAGCTCGACCGCTTTCTGTTAAAGATCCTTGTAGATTATCCTTCCTATGAAGAGGAAATGGAAATAATAAACCGCTATACGAAATCGGAAGTCCCAAAGACTTCAAGAGGCCTTGATAAATCCACGCTTCTGGATTTACAAAAACTCACCCGACAGGTCCCGATTTCAGAGGAACTTAAGCATCGCGTCCTTTCTATCGTGAGTATGACAAGAAAAGACAAAGAACATATTGAGTATGGTGCTTCTCCCCGTGCATCTATTGGCTTAATCCTTGCCTCAAAAGCCAGGGCCCTTATACAGGGAAGGAATTTCGTAAGCAAAGAGGATATTGATTACATGGCTTACCCGGTCCTCCGCCACAGGCTTATTTTGACTTTCGAAGCCGAAAGAAGCGGAATGACCCCTGATCAGGCTATTGAGGACATTATCAAGAAAGTAAAATAAGTTCGGGTTAAAACCGGGCTTTTGATTGACGATCCATAATGACTCGTACAAAACAAAAAATCGAAACTGATTTTTTCAAGCAGCTTGACCGCTTTACGTTCTCTGTCCGAAAGCGGGTATCAACGGTCTACGCTGGGAACCGTCCGTCTACCCGAAGCGGACACGGCATCGATACCATCGGGTTTAGGGAATACGACCCCAGCGACGACTTAAAAGATATCGATTGGAAAGCCTATGCAAGGACTGAAAAACTCTATGTGCGGCAGTTTGAGGAGGAGAAGACCCTTACAACCCATATCCTCCTCGATGCCAGCAAAAGCATGGACTATCCTGAAAACGGAACTTCAAAGTTCGAATATGCTGCTATGCTTGCTGCAGGTTACGCGTATATGGTAACAAGATATAACGACAGGTTTGCTATCTCAACATTTACACAGGAAGTTGATATAAATAAACCCAGCCGGGGCCGGAAGAATCTTCTGAAGACAATCGACCGTTTGACAGATCTTGAAATATCAGGCGGCACTTCAATAGAAGAAGCAGTCCTGAAGTACAGCCGTGCAATCAAGTCAAGATCCCTTGTAATCCTTATCTCGGACTTTCTGCAGGAACCTCAGGCAATTGAAACTGCAGTTTCCAGGCTTTCCGATCATGACCTCATTCTCATTCAGGTGCTCGACCCCACGGAAAAGGTGCTTCCCCTTCAGGGAAACAGCAAGCTTATAGACCTTGAGACCGGAGACGAAATCGGGACTTACGTCAGTGAAAATTTCAAGGAACGTTACCTTGGAAAACTTGATGACCATGCTGCCAGGATTAAAAAAGCCTGTATGAAGGCAGGGGCCGAATTCTATACCTTTACAACCGATACCCCCATCTTTGATGCCTTCTACTATACAATCAGGAGAAGAGGGAGGCGATAAGAATGCCTTTGGGAATGCTGACCCCTTTAGCTCTTGCAGCCCTCCTAAGCGTAATCCCGCTTATAATCCTTTACATGCTTCGCCCGAAGCCGAAGTTGCTTTCAATTCCCTCCCTCATGTTTGTCCTCAAACTTGAGAGGGAAAGAAAACGGGTATACGCCTCGCTCACTAAAATAGTGCAGGACCCGCTTTTCCTGATCCAGCTCCTTATGCTGATCTTTCTTTCCATTGCAGCAGCAGGCGTTTACTACACCTCGGAAGAACCGCTGAGCGGAGAGCATACCGTGCTCGTCCTTGATACGTCTGCCAGCATGCAGGTTGAACCCAGACTTGCGGATGCGGTTGGGATTGCTAACAATTATATGAGCAAGAAAAACAGCATAATCCTGGCTTCGGATGCTCCTTTGCTTGCCCTTGAGGGAGGAGATGCGTCAGCTGCACAGAATATTCTCAAACAGGTCAAACCTGGGGCCGGCACTGCCGACCTTTCTGCAGCTATCACTTCAGGCATGCGTCTTCTGTCCAGAGAAGGCGGAAAAATCATTGTTATTTCCGATTTCACCAACTGGAAAGGAGACGACCCTGTTGCTTCCAAAAGCCTGGCTGAATCTTACGGAATCAAGGTAATTTTTGAACCAGTAGGGAAGCCTGCCGATAATATAGGGATTATCAATGGCTGGATAGAACCTGCGGACGAAAAATACAGCTATACAGGCGTAATTAAAAACTACATGGATCACAACGAAAACGTTGAGATCGATACGGGCAGAGGTAATTCAGGAAACTCCTCAACGTCGTTTTCTCTTGATGTCCCGGCAGGAGGGACAAACCAGTTCACTCTAGGGAACCTGGAGCCCGGTATCACAACAGTCAGGCTCAGTGTGAAAGATAATTTGCCTGTCGACAACCAGGCTTATATCTCCATTCCTGACACTTCCGAACAGCGCATACTCTATGTAACTGATGATGGAAAACTGCCTTCAAAAACCGCATTCTCGCTGCTCCCGAACAGTAACCTGACTGTTTTGCAGTCAGTGCCTTCTGACCTTAACAATTACACCCTTGTGGTGCTTGCGCAGAAAGAAACTCCTATTGCCAACAATTCTGTCGAAAGAATTGAAAGTTACGTCAGAAACGGAGGAAACGCTGTTTTCATTGCAAGCGGAGCCCTGGCTCCGGACAAAACCGATGTTAGCCTGATCAAGATCCTGCCTGTAAAGCCCATCGAAATCGCAAGCGAAGAAAAGGGGCTTGAAGTTAAAGAAGTTCAGCAGAGCAGCATTACAAGGGACATTAAGACCGACGAAATATCTGTTCGCAAATACCTGAATGCAACTGAAAGGACCGGCTCGACAACTCTGATGGCCCTTAAAAACGGTGTCCCTCTACTTAGTTACTGGCAGGTAGGTAAGGGAACTGTATTTTATATGGGCTTTGATGACGAGCTCGGGAATTTGATGCAGAACAGCGGGATTGAGATGAATATCAGCAATGAGGCGAATAGCAGTAATGAGATGAATAGCAGTAATGAAATGAACAGCAGTATCGAAATGAGCAGCGGGAGTGGGACATGGAATAATTTCCACAACCTGCCTGAATACCCCGTATTCTGGATAAAATTTGTTCAATGGATCGGAGGGACAGGAGACATTTCCGAATACAACCTGAAAACCGGCACATTGACCGCACTTTCGAAAACAGAGGTAATCCGCACTCCCACAAAAACATTCACTTCAAACCGTGTGGTTTTTGACGAAGCCGGGATCTACGAGATTGCAGGGAAGAAAATTGCAACCAATCTCTACAGTGATAAGGAATCCGATACTAGAGTTGATGCATCCGAATTGATCCAGAGGGCTGTTGCGGAAGACAAGCCAAAAACTGTGAAGGCAGATACCTACAATGCCAAAAAAGAGATTACCGATTATCTAATAGTAATTATGTTCCTGCTACTGCTGCTTGAAATCCTGATCGTGCGCCAGCGGGGTGAACTATGAATATATCCCTTGAACACCCTGAGATGCTTTTACTCTTAGTTCCCGTAGTAATTGCCGGGTTTTATCTTCTGCGGAAGACAAAAACGAAGCTTGTAGAATGGAGGATGCTTGTTGCTTTCCTGCTTATCCTTGCTCTGGCTGCCCCTTTTACTACGGATACTCGGACTATTAGCGAAGAAAATCCATCGCTTGTGCTTGTTCAGGATCAGACGGCAAGCATGAATCTCTTTCCTGAAGAAACAGGTACTGAGTTGTATAAAGCCCTTACAGCCAGCACCTCCACAGCTTTAGTCAAGCTAACCGGTGATAAAACAGCTCTTGGAGACGCAGTAACTCAGTATACCGGCACTGACAGCCAGATAGTTCTTGTTACCGATGGGAATAGTAACTCGGGAAAGAGTCTTGCCGATGCCCTGGATTTTGCAAAAGAAACCCATACTCCAGTGTACCTTGTCCAGCCAGAGCTTAAGATAAATGACCTCAGCGTAGAGGTGCTCGGGGATAAGACTGTCATAGTGAATAACCAGGACGATTTTGAAATAGTTGTCCGCCAGGCTTCCGAACAAAATGTCAGCTATTTCCTTGAAGTATATGTTGATGGAAAACTTTCTCAGAGCAGGGATTTCACCCAGAGCGGCCGGAATAACACCATCCCGATTAATCAGGCTTTCACAACCCTCGGGGCTCATAATATCAGTGTAAAGATTACCCCATCAGGAGAAGATCTCAACAAAATAAATAACGAATATCAGAAATCAATTTATGTAATTCCTAAACCGAAACTCACCCTTATAACGAATGAGCCCGATTCTTCCCTTGAGCAAGTCCTTAACAGCCTTTACAACGTTTCCTCCTTCAGTAATTATCCCGGAGCATCTGCTCTCGAGAGCAGCAAAACTCTGGTGCTTGACAACCAGTTCATTGATACTCTTTCGGAGGCCCAGATAAACGAAATCCAAAAGTACGTAAGCAATGGAGGCGGGCTGGTTGTCATAGGAGGCGAAAGGGCATACAATTATGGCAATTATCTTAACTCTTCGCTTGAAGAAATCCTGCCTGTAATTTCGAAGCCTTCCGAGTATAAGGGAGGAAGGAATCTTGTCCTTATTCTGGATGTCTCTCCCAGCACGCAGGGTGGTAGCACAAAGGAAGATACCAGAGTTAATAATTCGGGAACCCATGGAGATATCCTCGGAAATGGCATATACATTCTCCAGAACAAAAATCTCAAAGATGCAAATGTAGGGGTTATTGCATTCGGAAGTGAGGGATATGATGTTTCCGGAGGGTTTTTATTTATGGGGCTTCCGCAGAACCAGGCAATCCTGACAGACAAAATCTCGAAACTGGTTACCAGCGAGCAGGAAAAAACCTCTCTTGACCAGGGGCTCAAAGTCGCAAAAGAGATGCTTGCAGTCAAGGACGGAGAACGTGATGCTATTATCATCTCGGATGGCGCAATCAAGGAATCCTACGAACCAGGCCTTCATGCTGCAAAAGAATTGAAGGATATGGGTGTAAATCTATACTTTATTCATGTTCACTCGCTTGCAGCTCCCAACCAAATTGATCTTAAAACTAAAGATTTCTATGCAGAGAGCTTTATGCAGGAACTGGGACTTGAAAACAACTATCACAGAATCAATCTGACAGAACGTGCAAATATTGTTTTTAATCCAACCGACAAATCCCAGGAAAATCAGAATCAGCAGCAAGAAGGCCCTGCTACCTATCCTCTCTTCGCATATTCTCCGGACCACTTCATTACGAAAAACGTGAACCTTACGGCCAATATTACCGGATATAATGACGTGACTCCAAAAGCCGGAGCCGAGCGGCTGGTAATTACCGCTACTAACGGGAAGCCCGTGCTCACCACATGGCGCTTCGGACTTGGCAGAGTTGCAGCCCTCACTACGGACAACGGAAAAGGTGAAAGCTCTCAATGGGCATCTGCCCTTTACAGCGGCTCCAGTGCCAAACTTATTTCGGGCACAATCAACTGGGCAATGGGAGATCCAAGGGCTAAAGAAGGGGCTGTCCTGGAAGGTCCGGACACATGGCTCGATTCCCCTTCAGACCTGACCCTCACAATGTACGATGAGGGAATCCCCCAGTTGAGCATGGACGGAACCCCTCTGAACCTTGCCCTGACCGGAAGGAATATCTATGAGACAAGTGTGAATCCCGATAGTATAGGAATCCATGACATTTCCGGCTACCCGCTTGCAGTAAATTACGCGCTTGAGTATCGGGATATAGGGCTTAACAAAGAAATAGAGCCTCTTATCCTTGCAACCGGAGGGAAAATTTATAGTGAGAAAGAAGCAAGAGCTTTTCTCCTGAAAGATGCCAGGCAGAACTCCCAAAAGGAAGCAACCGAGCCTGTTAGCCTGAAAGTGTATGTTTTCCTTGCAGCGCTTATCCTTTATCTCAGTGAAATCATTGCAAGGCGAATAAAGGAAATGAGAAAGCTCAGTAAGGCGTAAGAGACAGAGACATGAAAATAGCGCCTGAGCAGCCTCTCTGAAAAACTTTCTATAAGTGTGCCAGAAGAATCAGGGCAATCTGCCCGAAAAAACCGGACAATATAGGTACTACAAGGTTGTCATCAATTTTACTGACTGCTGTCTCTGTAAGGGTTGCAAAAAAAGCCATGACCAGGGAAACAAGCGGGTTTCCGAGGATAAGCATCCCGATCAGGAAATCAATAATGAATTCGGAGGCTGAACCTTCAATAGATTTATCATTTTTAAATATCTTGTAAAAAACTCTCCTTTTTCCGTAAAACTTTCCTATCAAGGTTGCAGCCATATCTCCAAAGGTGGTCATAAGGACTGCAGCATATGCGATTTCTTTGCTGCAAAGGGCTATCACTGAAATTGCTCCCAGGGCAAAGTATATATGACCTCCAAAACGGTTGGCTTCATTCTCACGGTACATGGTGTAGAAAAAAGGTATTTTTATATTATGTTCCAGCCGGAAATAGTCAAGGAAGAGCATAATGACAAGGAAGGACACCAGTACCCAGAGAACCACTTCTTTTCCGAAAAACTCGTAGATGAGCACTATCAGAATTGAAACCATGTGTACAGCTTTTCTAAGGAATTCAAATACAACTTCTCCGGGGGGTTCAGCAAAAAGATTTTTCGAAGACAACATATAAAGCTCCGACTCAGATTTGTAGGACAGCTACTCTTACCTCAAATACCTTTTAGGGTTAAGGTATTTGTTGAAGCTCGGTGGAGCTTCCCATTAATTTTTTATTAGATCCATATCCTTAATCACTTTCGAACTTATTATGCCTCCTATTAAGAGGTTCATATGGTATGTTATCGCTCTCCATGCGAGCACGGCAACTCCCAGGATAGGTGCAGCTACAAAAGTAGAGAATATGGGAACAGCAGCTAATTCCGCAACACCGCTTGCTCCGGGAGTGAAGGGCACTATCATGATCATAGCCAGAATCACCTGGGCTGCGATGGCGGTTGATATCGGTGGTATCTGTTATCCCAACTGCGAAAAAGTGAATCGGGGAAAATAATTAATTCAGACTAATATCACGGATTCAGGAACCTTCGTAAGTAGTTTCATAATCGGAATTAACTAAGGTATCTTTTATGCTTGAGTCCTTATCTATATTTAATTCCGGCCAGATTTTTACTCCCGAATGTATGGTCGAGGAATCTCCAATAACTACTTTATGCCCTATAACGGTTCCGTTTTCAAGGTAACAGTTTTCTCCCACAATTGTTTCATCTGCTACTACTGCTCCCGAGAGATTGGAAGCTTTCCCTATGCATACATTATCGAAAAGATAAGAGGAGAAAATCTTTGCATTATTTTCGATAGTGCAAAATGAGCCTATGACACTGTAAGGACCAACAAGAACATTATCTCCTATCGTAGTGTTTTCCCCTATGACTATTGGCCCTACAAGGGAAGAATTCAAGCCTATTGACACGTTGTGTCCTATGGTCAAGGGACCTCTTATTCTTGCATTTCTGGTTGTGAAATTTCCCTCAATTGTTGTTCCCGGAAGGGCATCGAGCATCCAGCGCTGGGCCTGTCTGTAAGCTGCCGAGCTTCCTACATCAGTCCATTTTCCCCGGACAAGCACGCCGTTAATTTTTTCATCGGCTGCAAGCAGGGATGGAAAGAGGTCTTTTGCAAAATCGTACTTTTTGTTCTCAGGGATCCATTCAAAAATCGAAGGGTCGCAAATATAAATGCCTGTGCTTGTAAGGTTACTGAATATCTGGCCTGCTTTGGGTTTTTCAAGGAAGCGGTGTATCCGGTTGTTAATGTCCATATCCGCAATTCCGAAATCTCTGGGGTCATCGATAGAAAGAAGTCCTATGGTCATCTTGGCATCGTTTGTTTGATGGAAACGATACATCTCTCTTAAGTCAAGGTTAAGGACATGATCTCCGCCAAGCACGATAAAAGGCTCGTTTTTCAGGTATTTCTCAGCATTTTTAACCCCGCCTGCGGTTCCAAGCTTTTCTTTCTCATACACATAATTGATATGTACCCCGAATATATGCCCGTCTCCAAGCTGTTCTTCTATGCGCTCTCCCATATATCCCAGGGTAATGACTATGTCATTAAACCCCTCTCTTGAGAGATGCTCTACCAGATGCAGGACTGACGGCTTATTAAGAATCGGTATGCTCGGTTTGGGATGTTTGAAGGTCAACGGCCTGAGCCTTGTCCCTGTTCCTCCGCACATAATGCATGCTTTCATGTTTCTTCAGATGTTATTCTATGAATATATTGTTAACGATCAATCTCCAATCTTTGAAGCTTTTGATGACGATTATTTTGAGAAATATAAGTCACTATGCGGCATCTCATTCTAAATTATCTGTAATTTTACTCATGATGTTAGTGAATACTCCCATCACTGAAGTGACGGGCATCTATCGGTTTCCCGAAGAGATTGTATTCCCAATCTCAAAATGTTAATAGCCGCATTGTGATCTCTATCAAGAATTAACCCACAAAAAGGACAAGAATGGGTTCTTTCTGATAGATTTTTTGTAACAATTTCTCCACAACCAGAACACATTTGAGATGTATTATATGGGTTAACAAGC
>JADGNM010000138.1 GCA_017883485.1 Methanosarcina sp. | reverse complement strand
GGGTTTTCTATATCGTTCCTGTCTTCGTTCAGGCAATCTTCAAAATTGTCGAAAATAACCAGGAATCTTATCTGGTTCAATATTGTGACCAGTAAAGAAGTTTTAACTTCAAGAGGAACTTGCTGGTTCAGGATCTGGTTCAGTTCAGGTCTCCCTTTCATCAGCAAAAAACTGTTGAATTTGTTCAGGATATCTTCCGGCCTGATGACGGGGGTGCATTTCACTCCCAAGGTTCCTTCAAAATAATAGCCCATTTTTAACGCGTATCGAGTCGCAAGTACGGTTTTTCCAATCCCACCAAAGCCGTGGATGATTGCAGCCCGTTTTACATCGGATTTGAAACCCTTTTCAAGAAGCCTGAGTTCTTTTCTCCTGGCAACAAAACCTTTTTCCATGACCTGCAGGTCCGGCATCATACTTGGTTTGAAAACGAATTCTGATGGTTCCGGCTTCAAGTCTCCTACATTAACGCATTTGTGGTCCGATAAATATAATACAGGAGTTGCAAAGTCAAGCCTGTTACTCTTGTCTGAATTTTTCATCACGAGCCTGGCTTCTTTTAAAGCAAGGTCAACAGGTTTTCCGCTTGCAATTGTTTTATAAAATTTGTACGCAAAGTTTGTTGCAACTTCATCAATTACCGAATATTGCATTGCCACTACAGCAGGAATTCCTTTTCTGGAAAGCATGCTGGCCAGGTCTCCGAAAGCCTCTTTATTTGAGCCCTTGGCTGATTCGCAGGAACTGAGCACGACTAGCCGGATTTCTCGTTCGGAAAAAAGGTCAGAAAGTGTTCTGTTGTCAATATAACTCGGTTTCTGGTCTTTGGTTTCAAACACAAGATGCCCTTTGCCATTTATGGCAATCCCGTGTCCTGTGAAGTGGACGATATGGTAATCTTTCTCAGTAAGGTAGTCCTGAATATTATCGAAAGTTGCGTCTTCTGTAAAGTCCACTTTTATTTTTTGCTCTCTTACAAGTTTGTCTACGGCTTCAAGAATGATTTCCTGTTCCTTTTCCGTATTCAAAGGAGGAATCGTAGGGTCATCCGGACCAGAAATTATTACCAGCATCCTAAGTACTGAATCAAGAGGCTCAAGACTTTTTTTCTTCACACCTGCAGGCAGCCTTGAAATCAGGATACTTCTTCTAGCAATCAAAAAATCTTCACTGTCGTGCAGGTATTCCCACGGCAGCGCAGCAATTTCCGGAACTCCTTCATCAAACCTGAGTGAGATCCTCAGTCCATTGTCATTTTCCTGAGCTTCCAGTCTGGATTTGTTGAAATACTCACCGAGTTCACCAGAAAATACCTTTCTGTAAATCATTTTACCAAATTCGATGTGTGGATCTTCTCTCTTCCCTTCTTCCCGTGTTTCCATTATCCCCTCTTGTTTCTTTGAATCTGCGGGACTTTCTATAACTCTTTTTTCTATATCATCAAGCATCTGACGGAGCCTCAGGTCCGGCCTGAGTTCAAAATCGTTGCTTGCTACAACATTTCCATCCTGCAGAATTGAGGCATGGTAGATATATGGAGCTGCGTCGGGAGATCTGGTAACTTGAAAATCGAGAGAGGAGTAGTCCAAAATTATCACCAGCACTATTTGGGCATACTACTTAATAAATTTAAAGTGTATATTTAGATTAAAATAATAAAAAAGAGTTGAAAAGTGTGACAAGAAAAGAAACATGTTTTCAAATGTATTAATATTTACAAAATGTTAAACATATTTTAATGAGGTTAACATGGGAAGAAGTGAGTGATCAATCGATAAATCAGGTTTCAACTCTTTATAAAAGGCTAGTTAAAAAAATAGAAGCTAGGATCATATTTCAAATGGCAGTGCTTACAAAAATGTAGCTCAATGATCAAATTTTCGTTTTTTCCATATTCTTCCCTTTTTTTCAATAAATTTTAAGGAAAGGCCGATCGCAAGCGACCGGTGAGAGCCCGGGGTTTAGAAATCAATTCGTTTCCGGTTCAACGGGGCCACTAAATCAAGAATAAAGGAGATACTAAAATATTTCCGGCCTTATTCTTTCTTTTCCAGGCAAATTAGCTCTTCTGCGTACGGCAGCGTTTCCTTAATCCAGTTGCAGAACTCCCTCCACTCATCAAGCTTATGAGTGCGGCGCTGGAAATAAATATTCCGGAGTTCGGCGTAGTTGGTAATGATTGTCCGTTTCTGCATGTAAGCGCTCGGAAGGTCCTGAATGAGTTCCCTGAAAACGGCTTTCCGATATGCATTGTCTTCCTCGCGGTCTCCCTCGCGGGATTTGTAGGCTTTTATGAGGTCATTGAGATGCCGGATCTGGGCATTCCTGTGCTCTGTCAGTACGTCAAAGGAAAAATCATGAGGAGCCAGGTCTCTGCTGGTCAGCTTATGCATTGTGGAGCAGGAGGTCTTTTCTGCGAACTTGTAAGTGTCAAACTCCTTCCACCAGTAGAGAGGAGCTGTCAGATCGAAACAGACCGTAATGAACCTTAAGAATTTACCGTGTTCGGTTCCCGCGAGGGTCAGGCGCTGGGCAAGGTTCAGGTCTTTTTCTCCAAGCTTACAGTTTCCTGCCTGGTCAGGCTCACTGCTGTCCATCTGATGCCAGGAATTCATGGGATTTCTCATTCCCAGAATTGCATAATAAATATTGTATGTACCATGTAATTTTATTTCAATCATGAGAGCGCCTCTTAACTTCTATATGCTGAATAATTTGTAAATGCATGGAATTTACTGATTTACGATATTATTGGGTTGATAACATCTAAATCACCATAAGTATCTATCGCACAGAGTAATTATCTTTCTAGTTTTTACGTTTAACTCAATATGTATTAAGAGCCTATCCGAAAAGTCATCATATCTCGTAGCTGCGCCTGATATTTCTTTTTTTCGTTACTTTATATCACCTTGAATCGCAGTTATCTGCTAAAACATAAGCTGGAAAAATTTATAATGTATGGACCTCAAATAATTAATACAGTTAATGGAAATCTTTTGACTTAATTTAAAGTCATGTGCTAGCAGAGACAGATCTTTTGGAACAATGCAGGGCATGTGGAGGATAAGATAATGATTGAAGTTATCTACATCCTTATTCTTAGGCAGCTCAAACATTACTGGCGCTCGAGATCAAGGCTGATAAGTTCTCTTGGCCGACCCCTCGTTTTTTGGGTCTCTTTCATATTTGGATTCGGACCTATGTATTCAAAAGTTAGTGGAGGGGCAAACTACATGGATTTTCTGACCCCAGGGATTATTGCCATGGCAATTCTCTTTACATCTGTTTTTTCAGGTCTTGAGGTTATCTGGGATCGCCAGTTCGGATTTCTTAAAGAAACTCTCGTAGCTCCGATTTCAAGGGCCGAAATCATGATCGGGAAAACCCTTGGAGGGGCAACCATAGCTATAATTCAGGGTTTAATAGTACTGGGCATGACATATTTGCTCGGGTTCAGGATTCAAAGTCTGGGTAGCCTTTTTCTAGGGTTAACTTTCATGTTTCTGATAGCCATTTTCTTTACAGGTCTTGGGCTTGCTATTGCCTCAAAATTGAAAGATTTTCAAGGTTACCAGGTGATATTGAATTTCCTTATCATGCCCATTTTTTTCCTGTCCGGCGCCCTCTTTCCCCTTCAAAATCTACCTACTCCAATTTATTTAATAAGCAGAATCAATCCCCTCACCTACGGCGTCGATGGCTTGAGGGGAGCTGTTGTGGGTATGAGTACTTTCGGCATTTACAATGACCTGGTAGTAATAGGTACACTATCTGCTCTTGTCTGCGCAATCGGGATAATTCTTTTTTCGAAGATGGAGGCATAAGCATCCGATATTCTTTATAAATAAAATTAAGAGCCTATCCGAAAAATGTTGTGACCAATAACTTTTCCACTGACAGTAGTAATTTGACAGTCGGCCATTGGCAATAGCACTTTTATCTTCAGCCCTATACCATAACTTAAATAACCCTCTATTCATGTAGGAACAATAAGAGGAAGCAATAATAAGCTTGTTCTCAAATCGGAGAATTAAGATAGAGTATTAACCGGAAATGACTCCTACAGAACCACTTTATCTTGGAATCCTTGTTCTCACAGGCGCTTTTGCAGGCGTCATCACAGGTCTGCTGGGCGTGGGAGGAGGCTTTATCATGTCCCCTGTCCAGTACTGGCTTTTGCAGGAAACGGGACTTGAGCCGGACCTTGCTATAAGGATAGCTCTCGGGACAAGCCTCTTTGTTATTTTGCCAAACGCTACAAGCGTAGTTCTAAAATATCAGCAAAAGCGAGCAGTGCTCTGGAAGCAGGCCAAAATTATGGGCATGTCCGGATTGCTTGCCAGTTTCGGGGGGGCAGCAGTGGCTTCTCACCTGCCGGCATCTATATTGAGCAAGATTTTCGGAGCTGTTGTCATAATTGGGGCACTCAGAACTTATATGACGCCTGCTGTAACTGAAATGAACGAAATAAGCCTCAATTCGGCATCTTATGTTTATGCCGGAATCCTGATAGGCTTCTTTTCAGGACTTCTAGGGATCGGGGGAGGCGTAATTGCAGTTCCAATCATGCTAATTTTTCTGCATTTTGACATGCTGAAAGCTGTCGGGACCTCGGCTGCGGTAATAATATTTACTTCCTTTGGAGGGTCAATCGGGTATATAATCAATGGCTGGGGACAACCCGGACTTCCCTCTTATTCTCTTGGTTATGTCAACCTTCTTAACTGGATATTACTTGCAATTCCGGGATTTCTTGCAGCAAGGAAAGGATCGGACCTTGCCCATCTTATAAATCCTGAACACCTGAAACACCTTTTCGTACTCCTGATGACGTATACAGGGCTGAAGATGATTGGAATTGTTTAAATAACGAAATGGAAGAAAGGAAGATAGAAAAATAAAGAAAAGAAACGAAGTAAAAAGGTTGGAACGTAAAAATGTTAGAGCTGCACGTAATGTGCAACCTCACCCAAATCTTCCTCGATTCTAAGGAGCTGGTTGTATTTTGCAGTCCTTTCGCCACGGGCTGGGGCTCCGGTCTTTATCATTTCTGCCCCGATGGCAACTGCGAGGTCCGAAATTGTGGTGTCCTCTGTTTCTGCGGAGCGGTGGCTTACAATCACTGTATAGCCGTTCCTGGCGGCCATGCTTGCAGCGTCAAATGATTCGGAAAGTGTTCCTATCTGGTTAATCTTTAAAAGGAGTGCGTTTGCAGCTCCCATATCCACACCTTTTGAAAGTCTCTCAATATTCGTAACAAAGAGATCGTCACCAACGATGATCGTATCCCAGAGTTCATTGGTCAGGGCTTCGAAATCCTCGAAAGCTTCTTCATAGAAGGGATCCTCGATTGAAAGGATGGGATAGGAGTTAACAAGTTCGACGTAGTAATCAATCAATTCCGGAGCAGTAAGCTTCTTTCCGTCAATTGAGTAGACTTCATCTTCATAGAACTCGGATGCTGCGGCATCAATCCCAATCGTGACTTCGGATTCGGTGTAGCCTGCTTCCTCAATAGCCTGCACGAGAGCATCAAGGGCTTCGGCAGACTCGCTCATTTTGGGGGCATACCCGCCTTCATAGCCCACATTCGTAGAGGATCTGCCGTACTTCTTTTCCAGTAATTTTCCAAGGGTATGGTAGATTTCTGCCCCGAACTGCAGAGCTTCATAGAATGTTTCCGCACCTTTGGGCTGAATCATGAATTCCTGAATTGCGAGTTCATTACCTGCGTGCTTGCCGCCGTTTATGACGTTCATTGTGGGTACCGGCAGGGTAAAAGCATTTGAGCCCCCAAAATAGCGGTAAAGAGGGACATTGAGGGAGTCTGCAGCTGCTTTTGCGACAGCAACAGATGCACCAAGAATCGCGTTTGCTCCCAGGTTTGATTTGTTATCGGTCTCATCGAGTTCGATCATCAGCTCATCGATTTCCCGCTGATTTCGCACATCAAGCCCAAGCAATTCTTTCTGGATTATTGTGTTTACATTCTTAACAGCGGTTAGAACTCCTTTTCCTCCATACCTGTTAGGATCCCCATCCCGCAGTTCAAGGGCTTCATTCGTGCCAGTGGAAGCCCCTGAAGGGACACTGGCTCTGCCAAATCCCTTCGGTGTAAAAACTTCAACTTCAACAGTGGGATTTCCCCTGGAATCCAGGATCTCCCTAGCATGTATCTTTTGGATCTTATAACCAGAATCCTGCTGTAGACCGATATACGACATCATTTCACCCTTTTTATTTCTGATCTATCTATACATATATTCTGTTATTTGAAGCTTGACTTTGACTCAACTTAACCGCTTATATTCAAATTGTATTTAATTCTTTATCCGGTAGAAAAGAATAATTTTAATTAAGTTTTACGCTCATTTTTTAAGAACTTTAGTTAACCATTTATGGATTAGAACTGGATTTCTGATTCCTAAAAAGCCTTTGCCTCGGAAATTCAGTACAAGCACCGTGCAAATTCAGAAAGTATTTGACTTTGGAGTATTTACGTATATTCCCTCATTTTGTAACCTGTATTTCAATGTGTCTGTTTCCTGTATTAACACTAGCTTTAAAGGTTTTTGGTTAGGATTAGAAATTGAGTTTTTATGGAAATATTACTGAGAGCTTTTATAAAAAATTTACACTTAAAGGGCTTAAAAGGTCAGGTAGAATTTTTACTCTTCAACAGTATTCAATTTATTTAGAAGATTAATTTTATCTACATAAAATATATAAACATGAAAGTATTATTTACTTTTAATGATCGACGATTCTCCAGTTAATTTAACAGAAAAA
>JADGNM010000137.1 GCA_017883485.1 Methanosarcina sp. | reverse complement strand
TCTGAAGCCTTTAAATCGGAAAAGAAGGAATTCAAATATTACTGATAGTAATTGTCGGACAGCCTGTTTAGGTTGGGGTGGCCGCCCGCAATTTGATTTGTTTGATTTTTTTATTAGCTTGTAAGTATCTTATTTGTAATTTTGATTGCCGCATAGTTCCAAAACCCTAATATATTACTGTTTCAATCTAACAGCTTCAATGACAGTAAAGATTGCAGTACTGGTCTCAGGACGGGGTTCAAATCTCCAGGCAATCATAAATAGCATTGAGAAAGATCGCATAAAGAATGCGGCAATAAATGTGGTTATTTCAAACAGGACAGTTGCTTATGCGCTTGAACGTGCAAGGAATCATGGGATAAACGCTGTTTTTCTTGATCCTGGAAAGTACGACAAAACAGGGTATGACAGGGCAATCCTTGATGTTCTAAAGCAATATGATATTGATCTCCTTTTGCTTGCAGGTTATTTCCGGCTTTTAGGAAACGAAATAATTGAGGCTTACAGGTACAGGATTATGAATATTCATCCTGCTCTTCTTCCGGCTTTCAAGGGGCTCCATGCGCAGAGGCAGGCTTTTGAATACGGGGTAAAAGTTGCAGGCTGTACTGTGCATTTTGTAGATGAAGGGCTGGATTCAGGGCCAATTATTCTCCAGAGTTGCGTGCCTGTAATTTCAGAAGATACTGAGGAGACCCTTACTGCAAGAATTCTTGAAAAGGAACATATTATCTACCCTGAAGCAGTCAGGCTTTTTGTCGAGGGTAAACTTAAAATTGAGGGCAGAAATGTATTACTCCTTAATCGAGTAACCGATCAAATTCATGATCAAACCGGAACAGATTTTACTGATTAAAACCGGAATAGATTTTGCTGATCAATATCCTCCTAATACTTTGATAGTTATAAACGGGTTAAATAAATAGGTTAATTAGGGATTCCACAAAACTTTGAATTGCATATGAAAATTTTGAATGATACAAGGACTTTAAGGTCTTTTCAGATTTCGAAATATCCTTTACTTATAAATAGCCAGGGACTTTTCTCTGGAAATCAGAGTAACTGTATAAAAATAATATTTTGGATTAAGAGAAATCCCATCAGGAAGATTATATCGTCTATAAATGACTCTAAATTATGAGTGACTCTAAATTATGAGTGACTCTAAATTATGAGTGACTCTAAATTATGAGTGACTCTAAATTATGAGTAACTCTAAATTAAGAGTGACTCTAAACTTGTTGAAATTCCAGTTTCTTGAGTAATCTCACCGATCTGTAGCTCTTACATATTTGCTGGTGTTAGCGTTTACGACCCAATCCAGAAAGTGTTGTTTAGAATACCAATTTCGAATGGTTATAAATTAACAGGTTACCAGGTGACAGTAATGTCTTATATTGAAAAAGTCGATTCGGAACTATATGAGGCTATCAAAAAAGAGGCCGAACGTCAGGAATATAAATTGAACCTGATTGCATCCGAGAATTATGCCAGTAGGGCCGTTATGGAAGCCCAGGGCTCGATTCTGACTAATAAATATGCAGAAGGATATTCTGGCAAGCGATACTACGGCGGCTGCGATTTCGTGGATATTGCTGAGGATCTCGCAATTGACAGGGCAAAGAAAATCTTTAAGGCAAAATATGTAAATGTTCAGCCGCACTCGGGTTCAGGGGCCAATATGGCTGTCTATTTCTCGGTATTGAAGCCTGAAGATACCATTATGTCCATGGACCTCTCTCACGGGGGACACCTTTCCCACGGCAGTCCGGTGAGCTTTTCCGGAAAGCTCTATAACATTGTGCCCTACGGGGTCAGTAAAGAGACTGAGGTGCTGGACTATGCCGAACTTCTGGAAATAGCAAAGGAATGCAAACCTAAAATGATTGTCTGTGGCGCGTCTGCTTATCCGCGTGAAATTGATTTCAAACAATTCAGGGAAATTGCTGATGAGGTTGGAGCGTACCTTCTTGCGGATATTGCCCACATTGCCGGGCTTGTAGTTGCAGGCGTGCACCAGAGTCCTGTTCCTTACGCGGATTTTGTTACAACCACAACCCACAAGACTCTTCGGGGTCCTAGAGGCGGAATGATCATATCAAGGACAGAAGAGCTTGCAACTGGAATTAACAAGGCTGTTTTCCCTGGTATCCAGGGTGGGCCTCTTATGCATATTATAGCTGCAAAGGCAGTGGCTTTCAAAGAGGCTATGAGTGAGAAGTTCATTCAGGACCAGATCCAGACCGTTAAGAATGCAAAGGCTCTCTGCAAATGTCTGAAGGAGAAAGGCTTTGATATCGTTTCTGGCGGCACGGACAACCATCTCATGCTTGTAAACCTGAATAATATGCATATTACAGGTAAGGATGCAGAAATCTCCATGAGCAAAGCCGGGATCATTGCAAACAAAAATACGGTACCTTTTGAGACCCGCAGTCCGTTTATAACAAGCGGAGTAAGGCTTGGGACTCCTGCCTGTACCACGAGGGGTATGAAAGAGAAGGAAATGGAATTGATTGCTGACTATATAGAAACTGCAATCAAGAATCCGGCAAACGAGACGCTTCTGTATGAAACCAGTGGCAAGGTAAGAGAATTTTGCTCAAGGTTTCCGGTTAATTGCTAATTAAAGAGGCCCGGTGTTTTTACCATGTCAGCCGAAGGCTATGAATCAAGGATCATAGATGGGAAAGCCCTTGCGCAACTTATTGAAAGAGAAGTGGGCTCAAGAGTTGAGAGTTTGAAAAGCGACCGTGGAGTTACCCCCGGGCTTGCTACAATCCTTGTGGGCAACGACCCCGCATCTAAAATCTACGTCCGCCTGAAGCACAAAGCCTGCGAACGTGTAGGTATCAGAGCAGAAGACTACCTCCTTCCAGCAGAAGCCAGTCAGGAGGAACTTCTTTCCTTGATCGATACCCTTAATAAGAATAGGGATGTGCATGCTATCCTGCTACAGCTCCCGCTCCCGAAACACCTTTTTCCACAGGAGGCAATGGAAGCGATAGCTCCTGAAAAAGATGCAGATGGTTTTCACCCTTACAATATGGGAAAGCTCATGATCGGGGACGAAGGGCTTGTTCCCTGTACTCCCCATGGAGTTATCCGGGCGCTTGAGGAGTATAACGTACCTGTAAAGGGCAAAAATGCAGTTATCGTCGGGCACAGCAATGTTGTTGGAAAACCCATGGCTGCAATGTTCCTTAACCGGAACGCAACCGTTTCAGTTTGCCACGTGTTCACCGATGACCTGAAAAAATATACCCTTGGTGCCGACATCCTTGTAGTTGCGGCAGGAGTCAAACACCTTATCAAAGCCGACATGGTAAAGGAAGGAGTAGTCATTTTTGATGTGGGCATTACCAAGGAAGAAGATGGCGTATACGGAGATGTGGACTTTGAAAACGTAATCAAAAATGCCTCTCTTATCACTCCTGTTCCTGGCGGCGTTGGCCCCCTCACTATTGCCATGCTTATGAAACACGTGTTGATGTGTGGAGAGAAAAACTTCTAAATTTATAAAAAAGAGTATAGAATTAATAAGCATATAACTGGGCCAACGGTTGATAGATACGAATTGTTTTTTCCCAAACGTACAGTTATTTAATAAATCAACCATAATCAAGTATATATGGATGGGATCAGACTTGGGGCAGACGCTCTTTCAACATACGAGGAAGGAATAAAAAGAGAATGGCTTACAGGAAACGGGCTTGGAGGATATGCTTCCTCTACGGTAATCGGGGCAGGAACGAGAACCTACCATGGACTGCTTGTAGCAGCTCCGGAGAATTCTCCAGGAAGGTTCTTGCTGCTTTCTTCCCTTGATGAGGAAATTTCTATCGATGAAGAAACCTATAAGCTTGCAGCCCACAAATATCCTGATACCGTTTGTCCTGCGGGCTTCAATTACCTTACCGAATTCATTCAGACCCCATTTCCTCTTTGGATTTACCAGCCAGGCGATTTTACCGTAAAGAAAAAAGTCTTCATGGTTCACAACAGTAACACAACCTGCGCTCTCTATGATATCGAATCCAGAAAAGAGGGGGCTTTGCTAAAAATTTTCACTCTGGTAAACTCGAGAGACTTTCATTATACTTCTCGCTCCGGATACCTTTCCTTTTCGCAGAAAGCTGATCCTGCAGGAGTCCAGCTGGAAAGCTCTAATGGTTTTACTTTCTCGCTTTCATCCAATCTCGAATATCATTCTGATCCCAAATGGTACTATAACTTAGAGTATGATGTTGAGAAGCGACGTGGACTTAACTTTCAGGAAGATAACTTTAATCCCGGTTATTTCGAAAGCAAACTCAAACAGGGAACTTCCCGATTCTTTATTGTGGCTTCAACAGGAGATATTTCTTCTTTTACTCTCGAGGAAGTCGAAGATCTCTATACCGGGGAAATAAATCGGCAGAATCTTTCTGCTCTCAATTCAAAGCTTACCGAGCCTTTTGCTCTTAAGCTTCTCATGGGAACTGACTCTCTTGTAGTGAAAAATCCTTCTTCGGGTGAAAATACAGTTATTGCAGGATATCACTGGTACTCCGACTGGGGAAGGGATACCATGATTTCTCTGCCTGGATTGCTTTTGATTCCTTACCGTTTCGTGGAGGCTAGATCCGTTCTTATACATTTTGCTAAACACTGTCGGAGGGGTTTAATCCCTAATACTTTCCCGGCTTTCGGAGGAGAGCCAGTCTACAATACAGTTGACGCTTCTCTCTGGTTTATTCATGCTGTTAGCCGCTATTTAGCATATACGAAAGACTTGCTAATCCTTGCGGAAATCTGGGACACTGTTGATAATATAATAGATAACTATTTTAAGGGCACAGATTTCGGAATCGGCATGGACTCTGATTATCTTATTCGACAGGGGCCTCAGCTAACATGGATGGATGCCAAGATCGGAGAGTGGGCAATAACCCCAAGAGCGGGTAAAGCCTGTGAGATTAATGCTCTGTGGTATAGCGCCCTGAAAACTGCTTCCGACCTGGGCGTGCATCTCGGCAAAGATGTTTCCTCATATGAAACTCTTGCAGCCGGAGTAGCCTCAAATTTTGAGAATGTCTTCTGGAACCCGGAAACTAACTGCCTCTTTGACCTCGTATTTCAGGATGAGGCAGGAAACCAGGTTAAAGACCCTGCAATCCGCCCTAATCAGATCTTTGCTGTGTCGCTCCCTTATACTATGCTTTCTCCTGAGAAAGAAAAGGCAATTGTAGACAGAGTTGGAAAAGATCTCTTGACTCCTTTCGGGCTCAGAACTCTCTCGAGAGACCATCCTTTATATAAAGGACAATATCATGGAGACGCAATAAACAGAGATACCGCTTATCACAACGGGACCGCATGGCCCTGGCTTCTCGGAGCTTATGTGAAAGCTTATAGGAAAGTCCACAATTATTCGGAAGACAGTCTTGAGGATATGCGGACTCTTCTTCAGGGCTTTAACACGCATCTTGAAATTGCAGGCTTAGGTACCATCTCTGAAGTATTTGACGGCGATTACCCTCACTCTCCTGGCGGCTGCATCGCCCAGGCCTGGAGCGTTGCAGAAATTCTTAGGGCATATGTGGAGGACGTACTCGGGATCAAACCTTGAAAAAGAATTGCATTTATACCTTTATTTACACAATAGATATTGCAATCCAGGTAAGTGATAAAGTGATGCAAAAAAGAAAAATCTTGTTTTCAGTAAGCAGGAGAAAAGAGGGTATAATATAATTTCAAAGGGAATGAGGGAATATATGAGCTGGAGAGACCATGGAGAACTATTTGTACGGCATCGAAAAAATCCTATACTTACAGTTGATGATTGGCCGTATAGAGCCAATTCGGTATTTAACCCTGCAGCCGCCATAGTTGATGGTAAAACTCTGTTACTGGTGCGGGTTGAAGACCACCGAGGTTTTTCTCACCTTACAGTAGCCAGGAGTGAAAACGGAATCGACGGCTGGGAAATTGACAGTAAACCAACCTTTATGCCAGACCCAGTAAACTACCCTGAAGAAATATACGGTATCGAAGATCCGCGTATAACTTACATAGATGAGATGGGAAAGTGGGCTATAGTATATACGGCTTTTTCGGATTCGGGTCCCTTACCAGCTCTCGCCTTTACGGAAGACTTCCGTAATTTTGAGAGAGCAGGACCGATCATGCCGCCTGACAATAAAGATGCTGCTGTTTTTCCTGTAAGATTTAATGGCAAATGGGCGATGATACACAGGCCTGCGCCTAATTTCCACAGTTTGAAAGCAAATATATGGCTGTCCTTTTCTAAGGATCTGAAAGAATGGGGAGGGCACGAGGTTCTTATGTTTGCTCGGGAAGGTGGATGGTGGGATGCCTACAAAATAGGTCTGTCTCCACAGCCGATACGTGTACCTGACGGATGGCTAATTATGTACCATGGCGTACGCCAGACCTCACCTAAAATAAGTTATCGGCTCGGATTGGCCCTTCTTGATCTTGAAGACCCCAGAAAAGTGCTCCATCGGTCAGAAGGATATGTTTTCGGACCTATTGAACCTTATGAGCGCAGTGGAGACGTCAATGATGTCGTTTTCCCCTGCGGATGGGTCGTGGTGGACGGTGAACTCCGCATTTATTACGGAGGTGCGGATACATCAGTATCAACGGCCAGAGCAAAATTGGACGATATATTGGAGTATATCCGCGGATGTCCTGAAGAACAAGGTTCTGAATAACCGTAGACTGTTCAAGGGAAAAGGGAAATGTCTATAATCCAAAAAAGCGGGTTTAATGAACTTATCCAAGAATGATTTAATATAATGGGCGTCAATTAACTTGACTATGTCACATTACCAAGTAAAGCATCATCATTGACCTCATACGCCAAATATTATCTTTGCAGTGAAATCGATGACAGCTATTGGAGT
>JADGNM010000136.1 GCA_017883485.1 Methanosarcina sp. | reverse complement strand
TTTTGCAATGATGTTTAGTGTGGGATATAATGTGTTTTCTCACAAAAACGCTATCAGTAAAAATACTCAGAAAAAATCAAGTTACCTGCCGAAAGCAGGCTACACTTTTAAGGTTTATAATTGTATTCCCCGCGCTTGTCATGGGGCTGGCTGGAGTAGTCGAAATAATACTGTATATTATAGCATACGTTATAATTCCTGAAGAGCCCTGAGTCTTTTCCTAAAAGTTATAATCTTTTTCCCAAAGCAGCATTTAAATAGAACTCTTGAAATAGCATTCCCGAAGGTATTTCGGGAAATTGACATCCCTAAAGTTAAAGCCTGGAAGCCTGGATCACTTTTCCGAGTTAAAAAGTTGATCTACAAACCATTCGGGGTTGAATTTTTTCAAATCTTCATAGTGCTGCCCTATCCCGAAAAAGAGGATGGGTTTGCCTGTTATATAGGCGATGGATATTGCTGCTCCTCCTTTGGCATCGGCATCGATTTTTGTCAGGATGGACCCGTCGATTGGCACGGCTTTGTTGAACTGGGCAGCTCTTTCAACTGCATCGTTCCCTGCGACTGCTTCGTCTACAAAAATTATGAGATCCGGAGTGCTTACCCTGCAGATCTTTTCCATCTGCGACATAAGGTTCAGGTTCGTATGCATGCGGCCTGCAGTATCCGAGAGCACGAAATCTATTTTGTGGGCTTTTGCGTACTGGACGGCATCGTAAATGACTGCTGCGGGATCGGCTCCGGCCTGATGCTTAATCATTTTTACCCCCAGCCTGCTTGCGTGGATTCCAAGCTGGTCGATTGCCCCTGCCCTGAAAGTATCCCCTGCAGCCAGGATTACGGAATAATCCGACTTGAGCAGCCTGTGAGTTAATTTTGCAATAGAGGTTGTTTTTCCTGTTCCGTTAATCCCGACAAAAACAATGTGGACAGGTCTTTCTATATGGTCGACGTACTCGTCAAAGTCAATTGTATTAGCAGACACAATATCCAGGATGGCTTTTCTCAAAGCTGCCTCTACTACTTCTCCGGTATCGTTGCCAATACGTTTTGTGGTACCTGCCAGCTGTTTTTTCACGGATTCCACAATTGCTTCGGAAACAGAGAGAGCAAGGTCACTTTCGAGAAGACCCATTTCAAGTTCCCAGAGGGGCTCTTCAAGATCCTTTTCACTCAGGTAAACCTCTCTATTGAAAACCAGGGCTTTTGCCTTTTGTGCAAGCCCAACCTTTGTCGAAACCCTTTTGAAGAAGGATTTTTTTTCATCAGGTTTTTTCTCTTCCTGTAATTTTTCGTTCTCAGTTTTAATCTGGGCTTCTTTCTTTCTCTCTTCAACCTTTCTTTTGTAATCTGTCTTTTTCTTGTCTTCTGTAGTTACAGGCTTGGTTACTATCGGCTCTGCAGGTTTTATTACAGGTTTTGTCCCTTCCAAAACAGGTTTAATTTCTTCTTCAAAATCTTCTTCAAAATCTTCTTCAAATTCTTCTTCAAAATCTTCTTCAAATTCCCCTTCAAATTCCTCTTCAAATTCTTCTTCCTCTGGTGCAGGTTCAGCAACAGGTTCGACAGCTACTGCTTTCTTGTCAATCGTTCCGACGAGCGCTTTTTTAAAACTCCCAAGTTTCTCTTTGAATTTATTGAACACAGAATTCCATCCCAGAGAGATTTAGTAAAAAATAGGTAATTACTATTAAATCAAAAGGTTTCACTCTTGAATAAGTTCTTGAACTGATAATTCAGATTTTGTCTTAAAGCCGGGTTTTCTCAGGCCTGGCCAGCTTGCTGAAGTCTTGTAGCCTCAGCTTCCAGAGCCTGCATACCCTGTGCGAATTTAGTCAGTGAAGCATTCATTTGTTCGAGAAGTTTTGTAAGCTGCTCTTTGCGGCGGTTCAAGGTCTCAATAGCTTCATCTGCGGTTTTCTCTGCGCTGAAACCTGATCCCAGATTTACAATGATCTTGTCTGCATTTTTAATTTCCGCATGAGCAAATGAACCATAACCTACAGGAACCATCGTTTCAGCAGTCTTGCCTTCAGCAGTGGCTGCTTTCAGATCGTTGATGGTTAAGATTGTCTGATCGCAGCTTGTAATGGAAGCCTGAACTACGCCCATTTCCTGTCTCAGGGCTTCGACCTGCCTCTGGAATTCCTGATACCTGGCTGCCAGATTCCTGAAATCTTCACCGACCTCTGCCACGTTCTTCACTCCTCAGCAATGCTTTCGATCTGGATCTGGCTTCTTTTAATACCATGTTTGCTTCCGAAGACAGAAAATACTTTATCTGTTGCATTCTTTTCATTCTGACTTTCGACGTTCTTTGTGAATATTTCCCAGTTAGTTCCTGCTTTAAATTTGCCTTTAATAACAAACTTCTTCATCTTGGTCACCACTCCTGCCGTAGATTTATTTCGGAACAGATGGATAGTTAGTTTTCATTTTATGAACCCAAGTGCTTCTTCGATTCTCCCAAGTTCGGGTCCTGTAGTCTCCGAACCTGCCAGATAGCTTTTAGAGTTAGCAAGCAGGCCTGAGCCGAGCATCTGGGTTCCAAAGTTTGTAGTTCCTATGTTCACCGGAAGTTCGAAGATCTCTTCCAGAGTTTCTCTTTCCGAAAGTGTCACTTTCGGATGCACCAGAAGCCCTCTGCTGGTGACAACTCCTGCCATCCCTACATTTTTTATCCCGGCAATTGTTCCCCTATAAACTTCGACTTTAAGTGTTCCGGCAATAGTCTCAATAGCTCTATCTGATAATTCTGGGTGCACAAGCGCTGCGGAATCGTTTGCAAGTACAATGTTGCCTACTGCATTTAACTTATCGGGGAGGATTTCTACCTGAATTCCTGTTAATTTTTGCAGTTCATTGGCATCGGTTCCGTATGAAACCAGAAAGCCATTTGAGTTCCCTCTTGAAAGGGCTCCAATTACAACGCTTCCGTTTATAAGAGTCTCAACTACCCTTACATTAAGCGTATCTTCGAGTATGGCACAGGTCTCAGGTTTTGTCAGGGTGGGGATGAGAACAACATCATCTGTGCATGCCGCAAAGACCCCTATCATCGGGGTATCGTAAATATCCACTGTTCGAATCATATTCGTTGAAGCTTCGCGTTTTCTGATTATTTACTGGGCAAGTTCTGCCTGGACCTCGCCGTCTGCGAATTTCACAGCTCTGACCCGGATGGAGAGAGGAGGCTTTTCACAGCCTTTTTCCCAGAGGTGCTCATTGATCGACTTGTCCAGCTTAATCTTTACTGGTTCTACTTTCAGGTGCCTTACGAGAAAGTTCCTTACTTCGATAATTGCCCTGTTGGCTCTTTTCCATGCAGGTACGCTCTTCACTACTCTGAGAGGGATAGTATAGATTTGTTCTTTTACCATATCATCTGCCATTTTTCCCACTTCCTCGCTTACTTCACATCAAGGCTTCTTCTTCTCCAGTGCCTGCGCCTGGGATGGCTTACAACCTTCCGGTTAGTTTTCACAATAACCCACACCGGAACGCGTGTGTTCTGTTTGTGCGCCTTTGCAAGGCGCTTCTTCTGTCCTTTCATATTATGGCTCAAGTGGATCACACCTGTTAACTGTAAGTAATTTAGATAGTTATTAAGTAATCTTGTTTGTTAATCTGTAGTTTAATTTATCATTAAATAGTCCAGTTTGTCAATTCCTGGCTGCATTAGTTAATAGCGGATTGCGATTTTCACTAAAGTAATTATGGTTCTACCCGGCTGAACTAACCCTTCAGCTTTTAAAACCATATCAGGTAAATCTATGAGAGTTACGGTTAACCTGCAGCAGTATAAGGGTTGAATATAACTCGATTATCGTATAAATCTTTATTCCAGAATTTTTCCCCTTTCGGAAAATTTCCTGATCTTCAAAATCTTCTTCAGGCCGATTCTTTCCTCGAAAGCACATGGGACTGGATATGGGCAGGAAACAGTTCCTTTATCTTCTCTTCACCATGCTTCTGTCTGATAAACTCCCTGAGCTCAGTTTCATAGTCCGCTTTTTGAATGCTTTCACTTGGTCCTTCTTCAATTCTCAGGTAGAGTTCAACAAGATTACTTAAGGTCTTTTTGCCGTATCCTTTCAGAGGGCAGATATAATGAATTCCCAGCCGGTCTTCAATGCTTCTTACCTGGGAAATCGAAAGCACAGGAACCCTGTCATCCCTTCTGGTTCCGTCAGCAATTAGTTTTACATCAGGGTCAGAAGCAAGAGTCTCTACTGCTTTCTCATGGATATAATTGATAGCGCTTTTCGGAAACCCGTCGTTCATTATTTTATCATATGCCTTTTCAAGGATTTCCTGTTCGAGATAGAGAACCCTGTGCGGAAAACGTAACTCTTTTGCAGTTTTTGCTACCAGCTCTCCATTGGGAAGCAAGCCGAAACTGCAGGTCACGAGTTCGATCTCAAAAAACGGTTCCATTAAAAGGGCAGAAAGTGAACTGTCCTTGCCCCCGCTAAAGAGGACCGATACTCTCATCGACTTAAACCCGGGTTATGGACGTCTTACGCTTTTTTGGCTGCATCTTCATCAGGAGTGTTTTAAGCTTTTCATCATCGATTTGAGACGGGAGCCTTCCACCCTGAGCAAGCGATATCAGCTGCATTTCAATCTGCTCTACATAGGCCGGTCTTGACATCTTCAGAGCTGTCAACCGCTCTCTAGCTTCAGGGGTCAGGATTTGCCTCAGGATAGCCTGTTTCTGAGCATCCATTTCAGCTCTTGCCTGTTCCTGCTGGTAAGCCGACTGCACGTCGGACTGCTGATGCTGTGCCTGCTGTCTCTGGATTTCTGCAAGCCGTCTCTTTCGGATTTCGTCTAGTTCGTCATCAGTAGACATGGCAATCACCCGAAAAACCGGTTTTCCGGAAGAAGCTTTTCTCAGTATTTTGCAAGTTCAGGGATCTTCTCAAGAAGTTCATGCTTAAGCTCATTGGCCGCATTATCAAGCATGGAACGTCCCTTTGCAGATACTGTTCGTCCTTCCTTTACCTTTTGCAGGTAACCTGCAGCTTCAAGCTGCTGTACTGCCTTTCTGGCAATCGAACCGCTGCCCTTTGCTTTGTGGGACGGAGTTGATCCATTGTCCTTCTTCCCGCCGTATACGGAGCGAAGTCTTTCAATCCCTACGGGTCCATCAGTGTAGATTTTCCTCAGGACTGCAGCGCATCTGATATACCACCACTCATCATTACTTGGGGAAAGTTCTTTGTGAACTCCGGTTTTCACGTTCCCTGCCCATTCAGGGGGAACGATATTTTCTTTATCTTTAAGAATACCTGCAACTTTTTCGATAAGTTCCATTGCAGGAACGTCAAATACTGTAGTCGTATAGTCTCCTCCTTTTCCGAATCAAGTTATTTTTGCAGGTCAGGGACGAATAGCCGATTCTCCTTCTCTGGCCGCTAAAGTTGCTTTTCCCGATTGAGGTAACTCTTCTCTGTCGGGATATCCCATTGGTTTTGTAGCTGGATTTTATGGACTCTTGGGAATTGGGCCCTCAGGCCCGATAATGCCGGTAAATATGATTTTAGTTTAAACTGGAAATCAGTTACTGTGTTTAGGTAATTATACATTCGATCAGGTGATTTATAGTACGAAAAACTTTAAACTGACATCAGGTCATGCCAGTTATCTGAAAAACGACCCAATCATATCTAGTTGGCTTTTGTCAATCGACGCAAGCGCAAACACTGAGCGTAATTATCTACAAGCTATAAAAGCCTTTTGTGAATTTACAGGAAAAAAGCCGGATGAACTTATTCTGGAAGCTGGACAGGAAATTGAATCTGGTTTGTTGATGAGACAGTGACTTATTTAGAGTGTATCTTCTTAATTTTGAGAGATCTCTGAAAGATAAAGGGCTTACTCCAATGACGGTTAAAGCGTAATGCGAATGGTGTCCAAATCTTCTACCGTAATAACGATATCGAATTGCTAGTTTTAGGTAAAAATAAAGCTAAGGTGCTTGAAAAGAACAAAGATATTCCTACAAAGGAAGACCTGTAAGAAGTTTTGAAGATATGTGATCCATTAGCATCACCACAAGGAACCACCAACACATATACGAATTGGGATTCCCTGGAACAAGTTTAGAGGCTCTTAAAAATTAATCCTTAAGAGTATTTACAACAGTTAGGCAAAAATTGTAAGTAAATGGCTTAAAAAATAACTTATTATAAAGGATAGTCTGAGATAACTATTTTTATTCTTTTAGTTCTAATAGTCTTTCTTTGTACTTTTTTATGTCTTCTGTTATTGCATCCTTTAATTCTAGGTAATATTTGCAATTGGCGTTGTTTATGATAATATTATCTTGGTCTTTGGTTGGGCACTTGTCGAAATGTTCGCACCGGTCTAAATTATTTTCGCATTTAGCCCAATTCCTCTCCATGCAATTACCGCTTTTCTCTGTGCAGTTATAATCTTTGAAGTCTCGGTACATGTCTCTGCATGTTATGGATTTTCTACTTTCACATATGCTAGTTATGTATTTTTCGTATGCATCACATGTTGTTTTATCTCCTAGATAGCTGTATTTTCTGAGATGTTTAAGTCCGGAGACACCTGAACCCAATGGACCTCCGTTGATTGTTTGTTGATGATTTTTCTTTAATTGACCGTTTATGATATCGTTTGCTGGTATGTAGAATTTCTCAAGCCGGTTCTCGATGTCTCTAATTTGCTGTTCCTTTTTTGATTGTGTGATTGCTTCTCTAGATTGTGTAACTGCCTCTTTAGGTTGTGTTTTAATACCAAAATATTTCCATAATGAATTACAGTTGTCACTTTTACTAAAACTATCCTTTATATGACTAGTGTCGCGTCAATGATTGAAAGTCTTAAGAGTTATATTGAATGATATTCATAAGTATCACTTATGAACAGATACACTGTGACACTTACCGA
>JADGNM010000004.1 GCA_017883485.1 Methanosarcina sp. | reverse complement strand
CCAATATTACTTTTCTCCTATTGGTGATCTGGTCAACAAGGGCTCATTTACAAGCCCCTTCCTCAAAATTCCTCAGAATTTAGGGAGGGGTAGTTGACTTTAACTTTCTAAATTATTAATTTTCTATATTTTTTGAAATATATATTTTGTTCCAAAAACAATAGTATCGATGACATTATTTAGAATATATAATCTATTTATTTCTTTCTATATAATCAATACTTGACAAAAGTTCCACTCGGTAATTTTGAGTGCATCTGCATGAATGGATGCATAGCAAGAACGAAAGATAATAGAGAGCCCTTGAGTGCGGTTAAGGTTAGACTCGGCTACTACGACGATAGGAGCCCGGTCAAACCGCAAACCTTTGCTGAAATGTTTCCGTAGTCACTGCCAACATACAGGCATGTTCGTTATGCTTTTCCAATGCAACATAAAGAACAGATGCAGTTGCACTGGTAGGTTTTCATTCTACTTTTATTTTATGCGATGCAGTTGAACCTGCTGGTTTTTCGTCTTTCACTTCTGTTTTATGCCAACCACACAAACAGCAACCTTCTTCGCAATGCATAATATGTTTTACAATACAAACAAGACCTATTATTGCTAATATGCAACCCACTATTTTCATACAATGATGCAAAGTTATTCCCTCCTAGTTATTATTGTACTTTATTGTTTATGAAGATACTCAAACAAGCAGAAAACCATGACAATACAGCAGATGAATGATATACATGAATCGTAAAAGGGGGAACTTCAAAGTAAATTATTACTGCCTTCAATGAGCTCTAACGGCTCATATACGGACTATGAGTACGATGAGCACCTTGAAATAGAGAGTATAGAGAACCTTAGGCATGTAGTACGTAGAATAGGAGAATAGGGAGCATAGAGAGCAGGAGAGCAAGAGCAACTTAGTACCTTATGCTCTGAGAACCTGGAGCCAAGAGACCAAGGATACCAGAGTCCGAAGAGCAAAGAGTGAAGTAATATGTATTATAATTTTATATATTATTTTATTTAAATTCGATCAGGTAATTAAATTATCTAACGACTTTTCACTTAATTTTTATCCTTATTTCAAATACCGAAAGTTTATATGTTTTAATGTGTTTTAATAGTCATGTGGAGGTATCAGCCACCATGCCTCAATTAAAACTTCCAGAAAACATTTTTGATGATCTTTGCAGATTCATTTCTAAAAATTATCCGAATTATTTGCCAAATTCTTTACTTATTGCTCAAGCATTTATTTTAAAATATCAAAATCATGGAAAAAAATGTGGTATTTCTGCAATAAATAAAGCTATAGAAGATGGAATAAAGCGCGGTCTTTTTTAATTGGCAGTTGTCATTTAGTATCAAATGGGAGTTAACGGTCAATTCTTGACATTAATCGTGTCTATGATTTGACCTGAGTCATGGAATTACTCTACATGTTTACGGGAATTTAATTCCCACAAAATTATATATATTATACATTCATTGCATCAAAAGGTGAACCTTTGCCTGATGTAGTAGGAACTGGCTTAGAAAGAACATAGAACTTAGAGTTTACTTTTATGAGAAAGGCAATTAGCGTAAAAAATGACCTCATTGAGACCAGACTTGCAGACGCACGAGAAGAACTAGCAGGCTTAAAGGACTTTCCTGATCCTGAGTTTGTTGGCACTATCAAAGAACTGGGGTTTAAGTGCGAACTATGTGCACGCTGCTGCACTAAAGAGTTTAACGACCATGTCTTTCTACTTGATTCAGACCTTGCTATCATAAGAAGCATAGATCCAGATGCTATCACTCCAGCCCCTAATCCTGAGTTTTGCGACCAGAAAGGCAGGTTTTATGTCTCAGGCTATGCTCTGAAAACTAATTCAGATGGTTCCTGTATCTTCCTGAATAGCACATTTGAAGAATGTACTAAGGAAAGCGCTGAGTTTCCAATTATCCTTGAGAATAAGCGCTGTAAAATCTATGAGAACCGCCCTTTAATCTGCAGGGTTTATCCTCACATGTTACATAGAGAAGCCGATGAATCAGGCAAGGTTGACTGGCGCCAGATAAGCGGCTTAAATGAGCATGGGAGCTACCATTCCGAACTTGAGGATCTCGAATGTAAAGCAATCGCCCAGGAGACCAGGGCTTATGAAGAGGCTTACCTGAGACAGATGATCGATTTTCTTGAGGCTGTGCAGGCTCACTTCAAAAATAATGGTCTGAAGCATGTCCAGAGAATGTATGACCGCAAAATGCGGGAATTTCTCAAAGGAGAATGTGAACTTGAAGTCTCCGTATACTCAGGGGCCGGATTTGAAAAATGTAATCTCAAACCTGAGATTTGTTCATAGACTGTATTTGTTCATAGACAGCAATTGTTTATAGACCGGTATTTCTTTTCCCTTTTACTTTCCATTTCAGGAGTATTCCATCCTCTATTTTTTCTGCTGAGAGGAGTTCGAGTCTGAGGAGCTCAGCTTCTGAAAATCCTTCTCCGTCAGTAAAGGTTGGGGCTGTAGCCCCTCCTATGATCAGGTTTCCAATGAAAGTATATATCTCATCAACAAGGCCTGCGGAAAGCATACCCCAGTTAAGAGTTGCACCTCCCTCTACCATAAGGATGTTTATGCCCATCTCCTTTAACTTTCCTGTAAGCTCCGGAAGATCGACTTTATCGGTTCCTGTTCTGATAACAAGGGCTTTTTTCTCCAGTTCTTCAACGTTTTCGGCAGGAGCTGCACTCGAAACTGCAATTATCCTTACTCCTTCCCCTTTTTTGAAAATATCAGCATCAAGTGGAGTTCTCGCTGCACTGTCCACAATGATTCTTGCCGGATTTTCACTTTTTCCGACGGCTTTTCTGGCAGCTTTCCTTTCAGGAGATTTTACGGTTAAGCTTGGGTCGTCTGAGAGGACGGTTCCGATTCCGACCATGATTGCATCGGCCTGGGCTCTGAGTTCATCCACTCTTTCAAAATCAAGTTTTCCGGAGATCCTGACCTGTTTTCTCTCATTTGTCGAGAGTTTGCCGTCAGCTGAAATGGCTGAGTTGATAAAAATAAGAGGCCTGTCCATTTTCTGGCTCCTGAAAAAAATTAACCAGGGAGGGATTAGGAAGGGGAACCTTCCATACTGAAGATTTTTTAAGTTAGCTCTGGGATTAGCTTCCGGAATTGGTTTGGAATTAGTTTCCACAATCAGTTTAAAAAGTTGATTGCGATTTGGGCGGACATTTTACCCGATCATTCACTGTCGATCAGAGGCTTCAGCAGGTCATGATCTCTCAAAAGCCCCTGAAGCTTGCGGTTCGAATTTATAATCGGAACCTGGTCAATCCTGCTGCGCTTCATTTTTCTTGCACAATCGCTAACGGATGTAATATAGGTGGCTGTGATCGGTTCCCGAATCATGATATCGCTTCCTATCAGGTTAGGGACTTTAATCCTTGACACGCTGTAGTAGATGCTCATGGTATCTCGCATTGATTCCCAGGTCCAGGCATCATCGTCCGAACCTGCGGACATATCTGACATTTCTACACTATCCTCGATTGTGCTGGCAGATATAACGTCACGATCAGAGATTATGCCTACCAGCTCAAGATTTGAATCGAGTACAGGAACAGCCTTGACGCCTGCAAGTTCCATAATCCTGGCAACAACAGGCAAAGGAGTTTGACTGTAGATAGCTACTACTTCCTTTTCTACGTAATCCTTGATCGGAATATCGATATTCATATCCGCAATCGTTCCCACGACGTCTGCAACCGTAACGAGTCCTACGAGTTTTCCTTCATCTACGACTGGGAGCCTCCTTATGTGGTTTTTTAAAAGAAGGCGTGCTGCAGTTTGCAGATCAGATCCCGGAGATATGGTTACCGGATTTCTTGTCATAAGAAGGGCTAACTGTTCTTCTTCGGGGTTTTGTAGAAGGTTTGTCCTGGTTACGATCCCTACAACTTTGGAATCTTTAAGTACCGGCACCCCAGAGATGTGTTTATTCTTAAGAATTTTAAGAACCTCATCCCTTGAACCGGGAAGGGTTACACCTGCCACATCCCTTACCATAATATCTTCAATGAAGATGCTTTTTGGCATACAATTTACACCTGTATCCTCTCAATCCTGACTATTTTTTTCACATTTCTTTTTCCAAAAGGTCGGGTTGACAGAAAGTCTTAAATCTGCTCTCCACCCCGGACTACCAGGACAGGAACTTTTGAGTTTCTTACTACTTTTTCTGCAACGCTGCCCAATAGAAACCTGTCGAGTCCGGTTTTTCCGAGGGTGCCCATTACTATCAGGTCAATATCATTGTTTTCTGCGAAATTGATAATCTCAGTACTCGGGTGTCCTTCCCAGAGAACCTCTCTTACCTCTACTCCTGCAGCCTCTCCGCTCTCCTTCACTTCAAAGACTGCTTTCTCCCCTTCTTTTCTCAGGATTTCATACATTTCTTCCCAGCCGGCATCCATTGGTATTGAGGAAAAAGAAGATGTATCTACCACGTAAAGAGCGTGAACTGTAGCTCCACTAAGCTTTGCGATCTCAATACCGTAAGAAATTGCCCTCTGAGTATTCTCGGATCCGTCTGTTGCAATCACCATATTTCGGTAAAACTCGTTCGTCATATCTTGTTCTCCATCAGCTTTACGCATGAAGTACCGATATTATGTCATCGGGCCTTGCCCGCCTTGTGATTCCACCTATAGGGTTCTTTATTCCTGCAAGATTATTGGAACTTCCATTCAGGATCATCAGATTAGCTTTATTCCCCTTTTCAATAGAACCTGTTGAATTCGGCCCCATTACAAAAGAACCATTAAGTGTGCAAATTTTAAATACCTGCCTATCCTCTATTGAATAAACCTTAGACATGAATTCCATTTCGGCAAACATATTTACAGAATTTAACATAACATTATCCGTTCCTGCAGCAACTCTAATTCCAGCCTCCAGCATGTCTGCAATAGGTGGCATGCCAGCTCCTGTAATTAAATTAGACCTGAGACAGACAACGACAGGAATCTTTGCGTCAGCGACGGATTCGAGATCTTTTTTTGTGGCATTTGTTAAATGAATCAGAAAATCCGGCTTCAATGAAAGTGCTTTTTCTATATCGCTCCTGTCTTTTTCTCCGGCATGAATTGCAAAGAGCTTTTTCCTGTCTCGCGTGCAGGCAACAATCTCCTCTAACAGTTCAAAATCAAGGTCGTTAGTCCCGCTCATTCCAATCCCACTGGAGTGTAGAAGCACTCTTCTCACCTCAGCCAGTACTATCTTGAGAGGTAATTCAGGCTCCGCAGGTCTGCCAAATATCATTGAATGAAGTTCAAGCCCTTCTAAAGCTTTATTCAGCGCTTCGACTCCTAATACTCCTCCTTCTCTAAAATCTGCAAAAGCACAGGTCCCGGTCTCAATCATATCAAATAGAGATTTTCTTATGCATTCGATCAGGGTTTTGTAAGGCGTATCTTTGAGAATTCTATGTTTTAACCCGTCCGGAGGTTTTACCAGAGAATCGAGATCTATCTGTGTCCGAAAGCCAGAAACCTTCCCCAGAGGAGGGTCTTTGAATACGGAATCTCCGAGGTGAGTGTGAGCATTGACAAAACAGGGAGCTATTATGTTGGAAGAATACGTACGTTCCTCTCCAATTTCCGTAATTATCCCGTTCTTTACGCAGATATACCCCTCAATAGGTTCCAGTTCGGAACCTGCAATAATTGTTCCGGAAATTACCTGTTCAGTGCCATACATATGAAAGCATCTCTGCTAATTCTTTAATGCCTGTGCTCATTTTGGGAAGAGCAAATATATACATAGTATATAACTTTTTCTTCACTTTTCTGGCACACCGATTTTTGAGGTTTTGGAATGTTTGAATATTTTCCTTACATTTAGGCTCTTATATCCAATAGTGCCCTAAAAATATGCAATATATTAGATCCATTATTTGCCGCTATTTTTATATATAAGTATGGATATATCCCATCCAGTCGCATTGTTAGGTCCTTGCACGAGATAATGGGAAATCCTGACTGTGAATGTACAGACAACCCCAATGCGGTACATCGATAGTGTGACATTGCCCGGCACGAGGGTAACTGAAAGTGACTGCGGAAAACCAGAGAATGAGCTTTCGGAGTTAGTGCGCCCGGGCTACAACACTATTCAATCAGATCCCACTTTCAAATATTAATTAACATCAGTATCCCTAACAGGCATCAATTTCGTCCTGCTTTTTATGAGTATCCCTCTGCACTTACTGGTTTATCAGTTATTTATTCATAGAATTTCCTCAAAGGGTTGGTCAGCTATTGATTTATAGAATATGTTCAAAAGGTAATACGTATGTCCTTTGAGGAGGCAATAAAAGACATAGGTTCCGGTATTATTGTTGATATCGAGGTAACACCCGGTTCCAGGTCAATCTCAGTTCCGAGTGGTTATAACGAATGGCGCAAGAGAATTGAGGTTAAGCTAACTAAAAATGCCGAGAAAGGAAAGGCAAATGAGCAATTGATCGAATGTCTTGCCGCACTCTTAGGAATTAGCAGTTCGAATATTCTTATCAGCAGCGGAGCGACAAGCAGTAAGAAATCCTTACTGATAAAAGGGATTTCATATGGGCAGGCTGTTTCTATTTTCGCAGCCCATTTGGAAAAATGAAAAACCGGATTTTGGGCTGGATAGATTTTGAGTAATTTTTTCTAGCTTTAGAAAAATATAAATCTAGCCTCTTAATATCCTAATCATAGAAAAAGGTTGCAGAACAACGTGGTTGATCCTGATATTTACAGAAAAAGACTTGAAAGAGTTGAAGAACTGCTCTCCGAGCTTTCTGATTATTCAGGAAGAGGAGCAATCATAATTGTGGAGGGAAAAAGAGATATCCTTTCACTGAAAAGGCTTGGAATTGAAGGCGATTTTGAGCTTGCAACCAGGTACTCTCTTTTTAATTTCTCTGAGAGGATTGCAGAACTTGGCAGAGAAGTGATCATACTGACAGATTGGGATAGGAGAGGTGACCTGCTGGCTGTAAAGCTTTCGGAATATTTCGAAAATTTTGGTCTGAGACCCGAACTTCAGATTCGGAATAAACTGAAGCTTATATCTCAAAAGGAGATTAAAGATATCGAAAGCCTGTATAACTATGTTTCAAGGCTAAGGTTAAAGACCGGTTCTCGTTTTGACCAGGATATAAGGTAAAAATAAGATTTCAAAGCTGACTTCTAGCTTCTTTTATACATTTATAAATGGAATTTCCGCAGAAAGAAAAAGATTGGAGAATTAATGTAGATAATAAATAAAAGAAGTTTTATTCTTTGTGCATAGGATTTGAAGACTCCACTTTTTCCTGGATCATTTCCATGCTTTGCGGGCCTTTTTGATGATTAAATGTCCGGTCAAATTCCGGATATTTAGAAAACTTGACAGCCAATTCTTCGAACATATTATGTCTTGGGCTGATAATTATTATGTGAGCAGGAGGATGAATTTTCTTCAACCTGCTAATTGCCGCCCCAGCATGATTATTTAATTCTACCAGTGCTGCAGAATTACACTTTGACTTGAGGGCCACACCCATTACACTCACAAGAAGCTCATCAGCGTAATTTGGTTCTATGCATTTGGGAGTTGCCGAAAATTGAATATGTCCGTATCGTTCCAGGTCATGTAATGCTATTTTTACTTTATCCGAGTCATCAGCTCGGACTAACGCAAATGATTTCATTTTTTACACACCACCAATACTGAAGTTATCCCCATTTCGATATGGATTTACCCCTATAATAATCTTTGCGTATAAGAGAAGCTGTTGAACAGCCGGAATTTTCCAGAAGGGAGTGACATCTTAATCATGTTTATTATGCTAGAAATGGCTGGTTTCGAGACCGCAAAATCTTATTGACCGTTTTCTCTTATGCGATATGTCTTCAAAATTATAAGGGCACTTTGCAACTTCTTTTTTCAAGATTTCGTATGCGCTTCCAGGTAATGGAGTAGCATATTCTATAGTTATATGCATCTTATATATATTCGTTTTGAAATAATATTTTACTACTAAGGAACTTTTTTGGGATCTTATCCTGTTGAATAAGATGAATTAATTCTTTTCGTGGAACTCACTCTTAAATTCAAATCCGCTTCGTGAATATCATGACCCAAATAATTGATCAAGTTTGCGATCAAGAAACTAATCGTGAAAATTCTTAATTGGAAGTAATTTGATAAAAATGGTATCTTTTATCTATAACTTTGCTGTATCTTATACCGGAACACTACTTTAAAATATATTGTAGGACTGCCGGTGCGCTCTTTTCATTAATAATCACTTTCTGAGTAAACGGAAGAATTAATACACCTTTAGAGGTATTAGTATACCTCTGAAATTTTAAAGATCAATTTGATCTTCGCTCAATACTCTGTAGATTAATGACACATTTAAAGAGTCAGTTGCTCAGTTATCGAATGAGGCTCCAGGATTATCGGATAGATGGTTAAAAGATGGTGAATGCATGGATAAAGACATTAGAAGCAAAGTGACAGAGGCAAAAAAGGCGTCAATCGAACTTGCCAGTGTGAGTGAAGAAGTAAAAAACAGAGCTTTAGGGGCTATGGCTGAAGCCCTTGATAAAGAGAGAAAAGCTATTCTGGAAGCAAATTCAAAGGACCTTGAGTATGCGGTGGAACTAAAAAATAGAGGGAAGCTTACTCAGGCTCTTGTAGATAGACTTAAAGTAAGTGACTCGAAAATTGACGGGATGATAGCAGGAATCAGAGATGTAATAAAGCTCAAAGATCCTGTAGGAGATACCATCTCTACTCTTGAACTGGACAAGGACCTGGTCCTTTACCAGGTAAGCTGTCCCATAGGCTTGATAGGAGTTATTTTTGAATCAAGGCCCGATGTCGTACCTCAGGTAATGTCGCTTTGCCTGAAGAGTGGGAATGCAACTATTTTTAAAGGCGGAAGCGAGGCAAGAGAATCAAACCGTGCAATTTTCGAAATTCTTGTAAAGGCCATAGAATCCACCGACGGTATGCCAGAAGGCGCTTTTCAGCTTATGGAAACCAGAGAAGAAATAATGGATCTTTTAAGTCTTGACGCCTATGTAGACCTCCTGATCCCAAGGGGTTCAAATGAGTTTGTCAAATTCATCCAGGACAATACTAAAATCCCTGTACTCGGGCACACCAGCGGAATCTGCCATATCTACGTGGACGAGTATACAAATCTTGATACGGCCTGGAAGGTCTGTTTCGACGCTAAGGTGCAGTATCCTGCCGTATGTAACGCTATTGAAACTCTCCTCGTAAACCGTAAGATTGCCGATGCTTTCCTGCCAGAAATGGCAGAAATGTATCTCGAGGCAGGGGTTGAACTGCGCTGTGATGAAGACAGCTACTCACTGCTTGCAAAAAGAGGGCTCTCTCCACTTGTAAAGGCTACTGAAGAGGACTGGAGCCTTGAATATAATGACCTTATCCTCTCGATAAAACTTGTTGATACCATAAAAGAAGCCATTTACTACATAAACACTTTCGGTTCCCATCACACAGACGGAATAATCACTGAAAACGCCTCCAGGAGAAAGGAGTTCATAGGGCTTGTCGACTCTTCGAGTGTAATGGTAAATGCATCAACCCGTTTCGCTGACGGATATCGATATGGAAAAGGTGCCGAAGTCGGGATCAGCACAAATAAGATCCATTCCCGCGGGCCTGTTGGAATGGAAGGGCTATTGATCTATAAGTACATCCTGATGGGAGAAGGACAGATTGTAGCTGACTATGTCGGAGATAAGGCAAAACCCTATACCCACAGGAGACTCGATCTTAAGTTTGAAGATGTAAATTGAAATACCGGTGCAAATTAGTGACAAATTTAGAGCAAGCGATAAAAACCAGGACTACAGCTACGTTTTCAGCCGCATTTTCAGATCCCTACGAGGCTTTTTAATTGACAGATAGAAAACAGTTTCTTAATGGTATTAATAAAGTCGTTATCAAGATCGGTACTTCTTCGATTACAAAAAAGGATTGTGACGATACCAGGGAAAATTGCAGCATTGATCCTACTTTCATGGAAAGTATCGCAGCTCAGGTCTTCGAGCTTCGAAAACAGGGAATAGAAGTAATTCTAGTAAGCTCGGGGGCAATAGGAGTAGGACTTTATGAATTGGGCATCGCTCCAAAACCCCGCGAGATTCCTATAAGGCAGGCAGCTGCTGCTGTGGGACAGAGCATTTTGATGCAGTATTGGAGCGAAGCTTTTTCAAAGTATGGGATGAAAGTTGCTCAGATCCTTCTTTCCTATGAGTTCTATTCGGATCGAGTATCCTATCTGAACCTTAGGAACAGCGTCTCTACCCTTCTGGAGTATGGAGTCGTCCCGATAATAAACGAAAACGACTGCACATGTACGAATGAGATTGAAGCTATCTTCGGAGACAATGATAAGCTTTCTGCAATGGTTGCAAGCAAAATCGATGCTGACCTCCTGATCATTCTTTCGGACATCGACGGTCTTTTTGACAAGAATCCGAAGACGCACAATGATGCCAGACTGCTGCCCCTTGTGGAAAAAGTCACGCCTGAAATAGAGAGTTATGGGGGTGACCCTACCAGCTTCAAGGGGATAGGAGGAATGAGGACCAAAATAAAAGCTGCAAAGATCTGCAGTATGGCAGGCTGCTATGTGTTAATTGCAAATAGCAAAATTAAAAATGTAATCCTGAAGATTCTTGCCGGGGAAGAGATCGGGACCCTCTTCCTTGCTGAAAGGCGTATTCAGAAAAACCGCTCTCGCTGGATCATTCTTGCAAAAGCTGCAGGTACCGTCCGTGTGGATACAGGCGCAAAAGCGGCGATTTTAGGGAAAAACAGCCTCCTGCCGGCAGGCATCGTAGACGTTGAAGGAAGTTTTGACAGGGGAGATATAGTAAAGCTGGAATGTGAAGGCAGGATCTTTGCAAAGGGAATTACAGATTATACCTCTGAAGAACTTTTAAAAATAAAAGGAGCCCATACAAACGCAATTGAGGGTATTTTAGGCTATAAAAACTACGATAACGTAATAAAAAAAGAGAATATTGGCATACTGGAAGAATTAAATTAGGAGTGTCGTAAATGGAAAATCGAAATATAGGATTTATCGGAGCAGGAAAAATGGGTTCTGCTCTCATTGAGGGAATCATTAAAGCCGGAGTTGTAAAGCCTGAAAATATTGGTGCAAGTGATGTGTACGAGCCTTTCCTGGATGAACTGAAGACAAAGTTTGGAATCCGGGTATCAACTGATAATGCTGTTATTGTCCGGGAATCGGATATTCTTATTCTTGCAGTGAAACCCCAGACCCTTGGTTCAGTGCTTGCAAATCTCAGGGATTACATTACTTCCGACAAACTTGTAATCTCAATTGCCGCAGGAGTGCCTCTGTCCACCTACGAGGATGCTCTTCCCGAAGGTACCAGAGTCGTCCGTGTGATGCCGAATATCGCAGCCACGGTTTCGGAAGCTGCCTCAGGAATTTCTCCCGGGAAAAATGCCGCTCCCGAAGACCTGAAAACTGCTCTTGAGATCTTTTCTGCTGTCGGCACGGCAGTCCAGGTGCCTGAATCTCTCATGGATGCCGTTACAGGACTTTCAGGGAGTGGGCCAGCATTCATTTTTCCTGTAATTGAGGCAATGGCCGACGGGGCTGTCCTTGTGGGATTGGATCGCAAAAGTGCCCTGACCCTGGCAGCCCAGACAGTGCTCGGGGCTGCAAAAATGATGATTGAAACAGGCATGCATCCCGGAGAACTCAAAGACATGGTCACTTCTCCTGCCGGGACCACGATTCAGGGTATTCATGCCCTTGAAGAAGCAGGAGTCAGGGCTGCATTTATGAATGCAGTCATAAGGGCAAGTGAACGCTCAAAAGAACTCGGAAAGAAGTAAACTTTTTCCGGTTCTCTCTTTTCTCTTTTTAATTTTAGAGCTAAAAAATAAAAATAAATCTGAAAACCTGTATTGAAAATTAACTGATGCTTTCAGCTCTTTCAGAGCCTCATAATATTCAAAAAAAAGCAGCGGCAGGTTCCTTCTTTTATCCTGCCGAATTCCAACTTCAATTTTTTAACTAAATTTTGATCCGAAATAGCAAATTTCAATTTTAGCTTTCCCATTGCACTATTCTTCAGCAAATCGAAATTAGCTTTTTCGAGCTTCCAAATTCTAAAAATTTACATCCCAAAAGCTGTCTGTGTAATTGTATTTTCAATTTCGTTTTTCAACTCTTCAGGAATTCCCCTTATCCCGACATCCAGGAATCCGCGTACGATCATGCCCACTGCCTCTTCTTCGCTAATTCCTCTGGACATCAGGTACTCCACCTGGTCTTTGGCAATTTTACCTACGGCCGCTTCGTGGGTAAGTTCTACATCATCTACGTTTGCTTCAAGGACAGGGATTGCCAGCTGGCTTCCTTTGCCAATGACGAGCCCTTTACACTCAAGATGCCCTTTTGACCCCTTTGCATTGGCTATCATTTCTCCTCTTGCAATCATCTTCCCGCCGACTGTGATCGTCCTCGAGACCAGTTCGGCTCTGGTTTCAGGGGCGTTGAAGATCGCCCTGCTTCCAAGATCCAGTTCGGAGCCGGAGTGGGCAATAGCTATAGTATTGAGTCTTGTTACCGCTCCTTTCCCGTTGAGCCTGACAGTCGGGTAAGCCTGTACGGAGCGCACGGGCTTCAGGCAAATATAATTGCTTATATAAGTTCCTCCTTCTTCCACATTAATTACTGTCCTTGGGCGGACTCCTATCTGCTCGGCCCAGTTATGAATCATGGTGAAGTTTAGAGTAGCTCCTTTTTTCACGTACATCTCGGTAATTCCCAGATGTAAACCTTCTTCCACTCCTTTTTTGGACGTACAGCCAGTGATGATGTCAAGACTTGCGTCCTCCTCGACAACTATGATATTATGTACTGTCTGGGACACTTTTTTGCTGCCCAGCAGAAGGCAGGTCTGGACCGGCATAGAGCCCTTCTTACCCGCAGGGACGCGGACAAAGTAGCCGTCCGCATCTTCGAGATAGGTTTTTGCCGTGTATTTGTCAGCGTCCACCTGCACGAGTTTCCAGGAGTAATCTTTGAGCCACTCATACTTTTCCAGGGCTTTGTGAGTGGATGTAAGTTCCACATTTTTATCTTTCAGGGAAGAGTATGCGACTGCATTGTCCAGTAAAATGAAACTTCCGGACCTGCCTTCTTGGCTTGGTACCACTCCTACCTGGAGCAAAGTTTTTTTGCTGTCCACGTCAAGGGTCTGGAGGTTTTCAATAGGTCTGCTAATCTTGGAGCCTTCCTCATAGTTTTCCAGCTCAAAATCCTCCCCAAAAGCAGCCTTTTTATTGGCTGCACTCAATGCCCTCTTTTTAAGGTCTACATCATCAGTCTGCATTTTATACACTCCTCGTACCCTTTTTTCTTTATCTCGTCAAGCATCTTCATGGGATTTCCCGAACACATGACCGTCCCATTGCAAAGAATATAACCCCTGTCTGCTTTCACGTAATCTAAAATCCGACCTGTATGGGTGATAATAAGGGCAGATTTCCCCCTCTCGCATCTCTCGCCTGGACAGTTCAGACCCTCATCAAGCAGTTCTTTTATTGTCGTTCCAACCTGTTCTATGCTTACGAGGTCAACTCCGGATTCGGGTTCGTCCAGGAGATATAAGTCCGGATCCTGGGCTGCAAGCTGCAAAAGTTCGGAGCGCTTGATTTCTCCTCCCGAAAAACCCACGTTTACGTCTCTGTCCAGGAAGTGCTCCATACCCAGGTCTTCGGCAAGGGTTTCAGGATTCTTCTTCCCCTTTGATGCTACTCTTACAAGATCTTTGAGTTTAATCCCGGACATGTCTGGCGGCCGCTGCATCATGATCCCAAGTCCGCGGCGGGCTCTTTCATCTACTGGTAGGCCGGTTATGTCTTCTTCGTTAAACAGGATATGGCCTTTTACAATCTTGTACTCGCTAAAGCCCATGATCGTTCTCATCAAAGCTGTTTTTCCAGCTCCGTTCGGCCCAAAAAGCACATTGGTATATCCCTTTTTGACTTCGAGGTTTACGTCACGAAGCAATGTTTTTCCGTTGACCTCCACAGTCAGATCCTCTATTTTCAGCATCTACATTTTCTCCCTTTATTCAATTCTCGATACGGTTCCCTTATTATTTTCTTCCGTCTCGAGAAAATAATCATTCAAAGTACCCGTTTATTCAAGATGTATTGATAGGCAGAAAAACTGCAAAAATCGGACAATTCTGGCTATTGCTTTAATTCTGGTTTCTTGCCTGATTTCCACTATTCTGCACTACTTTCTTTTACCCTTTTTAGAGTGCATTCTATTTCTAATTATACATTGTCCTCTTAATTTCACTTGTCCTTAAACCTTGAAGTCAGGATGCAAAAAAAAGTAAATGCAAGAATATTCTGAGACTACAAATTTCTTCATATGTTTGAGGAGAAGGGTTCCATCCCAGCCCGGATCATAAAGAAGGGTCTTGCTATTTGTTTCAGCAAGGGCTGCAAACCCCCGGCTCTCCTCAGATTTCTGACATCGTCTTGTACTCCATAATCGTAGAAACAGGATTTGTCTCAATTTCAATCCCGGTCTCTTCAAGGGCGCAGATTCCGTTAATTCCGTCTACAATCGCGATTCCGAACTTCCCTATTTCAACAGGCGCCCCAAATAAAGACTCATCAATCTCGCCAGAGGGGAAACAGCCTCCTAATCCTGCCTTTTCTGCCTTTTTAATAGTTTCTATGACCTTTTCATAGGCAGAGTAATTGATCTGGCGCACATTGGCAAGGATTTTGCCTTCTCCTTTCTCAAGCACCTCGAGAACAGAGGTGGGCTTCCGCTTCATGAAAATTTGTATCGGGTCAATGGAAGTTCCGCTGTAGGAAATCAGGTCCAAAAAACGTACAGGTTTTCGATTTTCTATCTGAAGAATTCCACCATAGGAAGGTTCCACGGGAATACCTGCTTTCAGAAGCAGTCCGTCAAAAGTAACGCTGCATACTGTGGCTATTCCGATTTTTCCTGGAGGCAGGTATATAAATTCCTCATTTTCTTCAATAATTTTAACTTTGGAGCTTATCATATACCCTGCATGTGCGGTATATGAAACTACATCAACAACAGTTTCGAAATCGTCTTTGTCAAAGTAAGAGATATTTACCGGTACTACCCCATCTCCGGTTTCAGGGTTAAAGGTAGTTCTAAACGCCATCTCTTCTATCCGAGATATTACAAAACCAAAGCGGTCTCCAATGAGGGCATCATTCATCTCGCTTTCTCCCAGTTCAGTAAGCGTACGCCCGGCATATCCGTGTTTGCGCGTGAACCCTCTCTCATCCAGGATCCTTAAATGATATCGTACAGCCCGCTCCCCTATATCATAGCCCCTATTGTTCAGTTCGTCAGCTATGGCTCGGGCACCTATAGGTTTGTCACTTTCGTGAATTACCCTCATAATTTCAATTAGTTTTCTCTCAATTTGCGGGTCCATCATGTTTAACACCGTTATTCCTTTAACACAAAAGAAATTTAGTTAACGTTTTATTGAATATTGTAGTGTCTCTGAGTTGGATTCTAAAAGAACTTTTCTCAAGAGCGATACATAAAGTCGGAAATGGATTTTAGTAATCTTTGAACCCAGCTTATTCCAATTCATTTGCTCAAAGTCAATTCAGTTTAGTTTTATTTCTATTATATTAAATTCTTTCGCACTCATTAAAAGCTGTATCTTCACAAGCTGTGCAATTAATAGTTAAAGCAATCGGGACTTCATACAAGTTTTATTATTCCGGGTTCAGGCGAATAGAGTTCTCCTGCTTCCAGGACTTTTTTAAGAATTGAATCGAACTTTTCAGGGCTTATTCCTTTCTCCAGGGCTTTCTGCTGAAATTCTTCAATTCCCATTTCTCCGCCTGCGGCTTTCAGAAGCTCAAGAAAGACTGATTTCTGGTCCTTTTTAGGAGGCAGGTTTTCAGAAATTCTTTTTCGTGTCGGCTCAGGTAAATTTTCCATATCTTCAATTTCGGATTTTGAGAGTTCGTACCCTTCTGCAGAGGCTTTCACTGAAAAAGTTTCGCTTCCTTTTCCGGAAATTTCAGCGTGCAAGCGAGTCCGAAAAGCTACTGCATCGGCCAATTCTTCAGAGGAGTAAAGCATGCTTAGCCTTCGGGTTTGCAGGGTAGTGCCGCAGCGCTGGCATCTCAGGGTGTTTTTCCCGGTCTCTATTATCTGGGCATGCTGCCTGCATTTCGGGCAAACGATCACTGAATAGCGGAAATTTATCGGCTTATCTCCAAATACCAGTTAACTCACTTCCCATACCTTCTCTGCCTTTTCTGAAAGTCCCTCATCAGTCTCAGGATATCGAGTCTCCGCACATCTTTCCAGTTGACATCTGTGAAATATAATTCTGAATACACTGACTGCCATACAAGGAAATCCGAGAGCTTCTGTCCTCCCGAACGGATCATAATATCCGGTTCGTGTTTGACAAGGAGGTGTGATTCAAGCATCTTTTCGTCCACCTCTTCAGGCTTTATAGTTCCTGCCTTTACTTCTTCAAGGATGGTCAGCACTGCCCTTGTAATTTCATCTCTTCCGCCGAATCCCAATGATACGTATACGAAAAAGTCCTTTCCAGGAAGGCCGCTCTTTACTTCTCCTTCTAGGCCGTATATCGTATAGCCTGTACCTTCAGCAAAGTTAGAGAAACTCTCTTCCAGCCGGGCTCTGAGCGTTGATGCGATTTCCGTTTTCAACTGAGGGTTAGCCCTGAGAATATCTACATAAACGCTCACAAACTCTACTTTAAATCTTCTCAGAGTAGTGATTGCAGATAAGAGCTTCTCCATTCCTTTGACATCAAGGAGATCGGTTTCCTTAAGTATGATTGCTACGTGCTTGGGGGTCTTTAAGGGTGACCTGGTTATTTGCCAGGTCAGGAACTTTTCGTAGAACGGATAGGCAAAAGAAAGTAAATCCATCTGGGAAACATCCTCCCTGAAAAGCTAAAACAATCCGGTATTTCTCTTTTTATTTTTTTGCGGTGGATACGATCTTGATTACATCCCCATTTTTCAGCTCATGCTTTTCCCCAAGCCTCAGCCTTGTCCGCGCGTCTACTGCGTACAGGAATCGATCCCCTATTTCCGTATGGATCTGGTATGCAAGATCGTGGCATGTTGAGCCTCTTTTCATAAGGTACGCATCCGGAAGCACATTCCCATTTTTGTCTGACCATTTTCCTTCGTCTTCTACAGGATATACAACAATAAGGTCAAGAAGCTCAAAGACAGTTCTGTTTATGCATTCCTGAACGCCGGTACTGCCAAACATTCCAATCACTTTCTGAATAGCTTCAAGCCCTTTTTTCTGCACTTTCGTTATGTCCTCGGTAAGAAGATCAAAATTTCTGTCCCCTGGGACATACCTTATAATCCCGCTTTTTGCTGCTGACTTGAGCGCCAGTTCGGCTGCTGCGCTTGTAGGCACAACTATCCTGTTAATATCCCTGAGTTTATCCAGGTTCTCTCTTGGGGCGATATCTGCTTTGTTTGCGGCAATAAGCAGAGGCTTGCTAATCTCTCGCATCGCATCGCAGAGTCGGATCATATCTTCTTCGCTCCATTTAACCTGATCCATCCTTGCAAGCCCCGTATCCATCAAAGCTGCGTTTACATCGGATTCGCTTATTCCTGCTCCGGCAAGCTGTTCTGCTATTACGGCATCGAGTTTAAGCCCTTCGGCCTGGATTTTTCTGGCAAGTTTTGCCCAGTTTCTCTCCAGAATGCCATAGAGCCACATAGTAATTTCCTTATTCAGGAAAGCTACATCTTCAAGAGGATCATGATCTCCGATCTCTACGGGGTTGCCCTCGACGTCTGTCCCTCCTGAGGCATCTACTACATGGATTATTGCCTGAGCCTGCCTGAGTTCGTCCAGAAAAGTATTTCCAAGCCCTCTTCCTTTACATGCATCCGGCACAAGCCCGGCAACGTCAATTATATCAATCGGGACAAGCCTCACTCCATCCACACATTTTCCACACGTCTTCTCCTTGTCTTTGCAGGGGCACTCAACCCGTACATAGGTAACTCCATGGTTAGCACTAATGGTTGTAAAAGGGTAATTTGCAATTTCAACATTTGCAAGGGTAGCAGCTTTAAAAAAGGTTGATTTTCCGGCATTGGGTTTTCCTGCAAGTCCTATGGTCATAGACATAAAATATGAAAACGAATTTGTTGCATTTAATCTTTATTGAGATTGATTACAGAGAGACAGGATTTTTTTCTTCAGATTATACGGACACAGGAATGATGCATCTCGAATTCAGCGATTCTCTAGGAATAAAGTTTATATCCTTGGATATGCTTATAAATGGTGCTAGCTAGTGTCCCGATAGGGTAGTGGATATCCTTGAGGCCTGCGGAGCCTTAGACCTGAGTTCAAGTCTCAGTCGGGACGTAAAATTTATTTCTGAATTGCCCGTTTTTCGATTCTGCAGATTTTTCATGTCTTTTTCTCTTAATGACTCTTAATTCTTTCTGTTTTCTCTCTTTCTCATCAAAAGGCTAATGAATATAAACTGAACTTATTATATAAAGACTAAAAGATGGTGGTATATGTGAGAGGAAATATTTTTGTTTTAATTCTGTTGTTTGTGTTCCTGATAGCCTCGGGTTGTGCCGGGAAGGACACCGGAACTGCACCCAAGGACAACGATACATCGGCACCGCAAGCTGGCATGACAGAGCAGAAAGGAAATGCAATTTCAGGACCCGGGGAGGTCTATATTGTCCGTCTTGTGTATCCTTATAATATCATGAGGCCATCAGAACTGGATATTAAGACAGGAGATACCGTATCCTGGTGGAGTGACAAAAAGCAGAAACCTGATTATATACTTGTCAGTAAAGAAGGGCTATTCCCGGATAAAGCATTAGATTACAGTGTATCTTACAATTATACCTTCAGCAGCACTGGGAGCTACCTCTTTACTGTAAAAGATATCCCTGAAATGAACGTTACTGTCACGGTGAAATAAGTTTCTCCATGTCTGACCAGCCCGAAAGCCGGGTTTTTTATTTTTGCTTTTTCCTCTTTATCCGTAGCAAGAGGCAAAATTTTTACATGGCTGAGATCTCTTACTTCCGGACTAATTTGCTTTATTGTATCATATCCAGTTTATTAAAACTCACCTTTTATTTATTACTAGGGAGCGCAGAGGGTCACGAATACCCCGACCTTCAGGTTGGGGATGAAGTGGACCCTCGCCTCTTTTTGATTCCGATCAAAATCT